>JAISIN010000064.1 GCA_031262085.1 Prevotellaceae bacterium | reverse complement strand
CGCATTTTTAGAAACGAATTATTTATTCATTAATTAAACACGTATGAACCAATACGAAACCGTTTTCATTTTGACTCCCGTTTTGTCTGATGTGCAGATGAAGGAAGCGGTAGACAAATTCAAGGATATCCTCATTGCAGAGGGTGCCGAGATTGTAAATGAGGAGAATTGGGGACTGAAAAAACTGGCATATCCCATCCAGAAGAAGTCGACCGGATTCTATCAATTAATTGAGTTCAATGCAGCCCCTACTGTCGTTGACAAGTTAGAAATCAACTTCCGCCGCGACGAGCGCGTTATTCGCTTCTTGACGTTTAAGCAAGACAAGTATGCCGCCGAGTATGCCGCTAAAAGAAGAAGTTTAAAATCAGCTAAGAAGGAGGATTAATCATGGCACAACAAACTCAATCGGAGATCAGATACTTGACTCCACCCACCGTAGATGTAAAAAAGAAAAAGTATTGCCGGTTCAAGAAGAGCGGTATCAAGTACATCGACTACAAAGACCCCGAATTTTTGAAGAAGTTCCTCAATGAGCAGGGCAAAATATTGCCTCGCCGCATTACCGGGACGTCGCTGAAGTTCCAACGTCGTATCGCTCAAGCTGTGAAGCGTGCCCGTCACTTGGCATTGCTGCCTTATGTAACTGACATGATGAAATAATTAGGAGGAGGATAGTATGGAAATTATATTGAAAGAAGATATCGTCAATCTGGGATATAAAAACGACATCGTAACGGTTAAGTCTGGATACGGTCGCAATTACCTCATCCCGACGGGTAAAGCGGTTATCGCCTCACCTGCTGCCAAGAAGATGTTGGCTGAAGACTTGAAGCAACGTGCACACAAGTTGGAAAAGATTAAAAAAGATGCCGAAGAGGTTGCTGCCAAACTCGAAGGCGTGTCGCTCTCTATCGCTACCAAGGTTAGCTCCACAGGAACCATCTTCGGATCGGTGGGAAGTATTCAGTTGGCAGATGCGTTAGAGAAGCTGGGCTTTGAGATTGACCGCAAGAGCATCATACTGAAAGATGCCATAAAGGAAATAGGGCAATACAAAGCTCTTGTTAAGCTTCACAAGGAGATTTCGATAGAGATTCCTTTTGAAGTGGTAGCCGAAGAGGCATAGCGAATTAAGAATAGTAGAATTAAACAATAATAAGAAAGTAATTTTACTCTGATTTGATCTTTCAAATCATTTCTTTTTGGTTTTATCTCGAGCATCTGTGAAGATGCTCGATTTTTTTTATAGGGGTGTCCTCTGCTTACGGCAGAATGCGTATGTTGCCGGGCTTCTTCTGCTCGGTCTTTATGCTGTCGGCTCTGGCAATACTGTCGTGTTTAGCCATTTGTGCGACGGCTGCCAACGAATCCGACTGGCGGAGCGAGTCTTGCAGAATCGCTTCACGGGTTGCTTGCGCATTGCCGCATGCGGCAAACGTAAA
This sequence comes from Prevotellaceae bacterium, assembly GCA_031262085.1. Lineage (GTDB taxonomy): Bacteria > Bacteroidota > Bacteroidia > Bacteroidales > Bacteroidaceae > Bacteroides. The sequence continues at coordinate 22,136 of JAISIN010000064.1, read as the reverse complement.
CGATAGTGATGTCAATGCAATGCCTGCAATCATCCAAATTAAGTTTTTCATCTGGTTTCTTTTTTTAACGTTAATAGTATATATTTATCTGCGTAAAGCACGTTTGAGCACGATGTATCCCAAAATGCCTGCCATGAGTGTGCCGCAAAGTACACCTGCCTTGGCTTGATTCAACAGCTCGGGATACTGTGAAAACGAGAGGTTGCCTATAAACAGGGAGACAGTGAAGCCGATACCTCCCAATAGCGAAACACCGCACACACTGCCCCACGTCATTCCTTCGGGCATGGGGGTGAGTTTACTCCTGACTGCCAGCCACGTGAAGGAGAATATTCCTATAAATTTGCCTAACAGCAGACCCAGCGCTACGGCGATAGATACATTCCCTACGATCGAACCACTTCCACCCAATACTACTCCGGCATTGGCAAAGGCAAACAGCGGCAGGATGAGGAAATTGACCACTCCGTGCAGGTTATTCTCTAACGATTGAAGGGGGCTGATTACATAATCGGATGCCTCTTCGACCTTTTTCAGAATGGCTATCTGGCGGTTGTTCAGCACAATATCGTCGGTCTCCATCACAGGGAAGGTGTTCATGGCGCTACGGATGCGGCGAATATATTTACCGGCATTCAGTCGGGGACGGGCAGGTATGACAAATGCCAGCAATACACCCGACAACGTGCTGTGTATGCCCGACTGTAAGAAGAGATACCAAATAACGATGCCAATGGTCAGGTAGTAGATCTTTTGATTGATCTCTTGTCGTCCCATGTAGTAAAGCAACAGGTAGAGTGCGGCAGCTGCCAGCAGATAGCCGTAGGCTACCTGAGAGCTGTAGAACAGAGCGATGACTAAGATGCCGCCGATGTCGTCAACCACAGCCAGTGCGGTCAGGAATATTTTCAGCGATATGGGTACCCGCTTGCCCAGCAGACTGAGCACGCCCAGAGAGAAGGCTATATCGGTAGCCATCGGGATGGCCATGCCTCGTGTTTCGGGAGTTCCTGCATCGACAAGCAAGCCGTAGATAATTACCGGCATAATCATCCCTCCACATGCGGCAATGAAGGGCAGCGATGCTTTGCGTACCGACGACAACTCGCCTACCAGCAGCTCGCGCTTGATCTCTAATCCGACCGACAGGAAGAAGAGCGCCATCAGGCAGTCGTTGATGAACTGAAGCATGGTGAGGTTATGACCTCCATGCGACAGCAGGTTGAAGTTGCCGATGCGCAAGTGCAACTCTTGTGCAAGGAAGTCATGATATACTTCCGATAGTGGTGAGTTTGCCACTGCGGCAGCCAGAATAGCTATCACAAACAAAAGTACGCTTGCCCAGACATTGGGCGACACGGTATTTCTCAGTATTCGTATAAGAGAAGGCATAAACTAAAAGGCATTAAGGATGAGTGAATGGGGATAAAAAATCGTCAATCCAATTTGAGCACGGCAAGGAATGCTTTTTGCGGCACCTCCACGTTACCGATCTGTTTCATTCGTTTCTTCCCTTTCTTCTGTTTTTCCAGCAACTTGCGTTTGCGGCTGACGTCGCCGCCGTAACACTTGGCAGTAACGTCTTTACGCACGGCTTTGATGGTTTCGCGTGCAATGATTTTCGAACCGATGGCAGCCTGAATGGCGATCTCGAATTGTTGTCGGGGTATCAATTCTTTGAGCTTTTCGCACATCCGTCGTCCCAGTTCGTAGGCATTGTCTACGTGTGTCAAAGTCGAAAGGGCATCAACCGGCTCGCCGTTCAACAGGATATCGAGCTTAATCAATTTTGAGGGGCGGAAGCCGTTGGCATGGTAATCGAAGGAGGCATACCCTTTGGATATGCTTTTCAGCTTGTCGTAGAAGTCGATGACGATTTCGCCCAGTGGGAGGTCGTAGTAGATTTCTACGCGATTTCCCGATATATATTCTTGCTTGATAAGCTCGCCACGCTTACCCAGACAGAGGGTCATGATAGGACCTATATAGTCGGTTGTAGTGATGACAGATGCGCGGATGTAGGGTTCTTCGATATGATCTATCAGGGTGGCATCGGGCATGCCGCCGGGGTTATGCACTTCGGTCATGTTGCCGTGTTTGTCGTAGATGTGATAAGATACGTTGGGCACGGTGGTGATTACATTCATGTTGAACTCGCGGTCGAGCCGTTCCTGTATAATCTCCATGTGCAGCAGTCCGAGGAATCCGCAACGGAATCCAAATCCGAGCGCCAGCGATGATTCGGGCTGAAAGGTGAGCGATGCATCGTTCAGTTGCAACTTTTCGAGCGAGGAGCGTAGGTCTTCGAAGTCTTCGGCTTCGATGGGATATACGCCGGCAAAGACCATGGGCTTCACCTCTTCGAATCCTTCGATGGCAGCGCTGCATGGTCGGGCAACGTGTGTGATGGTGTCACCCACTTTCACCTCTTTGGAGGTTTTGATGCCCGAGATGATGTAGCCCACATCGCCGGTGCTCAGTTCTTGCCGGGGGATCATCTCCATTTTGAGCACGCCTATTTCATCGGCTTCGTATTCTTTTCCGGTGTTGAAGAACTTCACTTTGTCTCCTTTGCGTATAACGCCGTTTTCTATCTTGAAGTAGGCAATGATACCCCTGAAGGAATTGAATACCGAATCGAAAATGAGCGCTTGTAGCGGCGCTTCTTCGTCGCCTTGCGGTGTAGGTATGCGTTCGACAATGGCATGCAGAATCTCCTCTACGCCCATACCTGTTTTGGCAGATGCACGTATAATCTCCTGTCGTTTGCAGCCCAGCAATTCTACAATTTCGTCTTCAACCTCTTCGGGCATGGCGCTGGGCATATCGCATTTATTGATGATGGGGATGATTTCGAGGTTGTGTTCTATAGCCATGTAGAGATTGGATATGGTTTGCGCTTGTACGCCTTGTGTAGCATCGACGATGAGCAATGCGCCTTCGCACGCTGCGATGGAGCGTGACACTTCATAGGAGAAGTCTACGTGTCCCGGAGTATCGATCAGGTTCAGAATATACTTTTCGTTATTGCAGATGTATTCCATCTGGATGGCGTGGCTTTTGATGGTAATTCCCCGTTCCCGTTCCAACTCCATGTCGTCGAGCATCTGACCTTCGGTAATTTGAATGGTGTGTGTGGCTTCGAGCAGGCGGTCTGCCAATGTAGATTTGCCATGGTCAATGTGGGCAATGATGCAGAAGTTGCGTATATTCTTCATTTTAAAGAGTTGCTATTATTTTGTCGGGGGCAAAGATAGTTATTTTAACGCAAAAAAAAGTGGTTCGTTGCGCAACGAACCACCTAATTAATACCAAAATTAAAAACTTGTCTTTTATAGCTTCGGACCGGCAGCTACGAGAGCCTTACCAGCTTCGTTATGTTCGAACTTAGCGAAGTTCTTGATGAAGCGACCCGCCAAGTCTTTGGCTTTCTCTTCCCACTTGCATGCGCACTCGTAGGTGTCGCGTGGGTCAAGAATCTTCGAATCAACACCCGGAAGTTCGGTCGGTACAACGAAGTCGAAGTACGGAATGACCTTCGTGGGAGCCTTGTCGATAGAGCCGTCGAGGATGGCGTCTATGATGCCACGGGTGTCGCGTATCGAGATACGTTTGCCGCTGCCGTTCCATCCGGTATTGACCAGATAGGCTTTGGCGCCCGATTCCTTCATCTTCTTTACCAACTCTTCGCCGTACTTTGTGGGGTGCAGGCTCAGGAAGGCTGCACCGAAGCAAGCCGAGAAGGTCGGGGTCGGTTCGGTGATACCGCGTTCGGTACCCGCCAGTTTGGCAGTAAAGCCCGAGAGGAAGTAGTACTTCGTCTGTTCGGGATCCAAGATAGATACCGGCGGCAATACTCCGAAGGCATCGGCAGAGAGGAAGATAACCTGCTTGGCAGCCGGACCTTTTGAGATAGGCTTTACGATATTCTTAATATGGTAGATCGGATACGACACGCGGGTGTTTTCCGTTACGCTCTTGTCGGCAAAGTTAATCTTGCCGTCGGCGTCTACGGTCACATTCTCCAGCAGTGCATCGCGACGGATGGCGTTGTAGATATCGGGTTCGCTGTCTTTGTCGAGGTTGATCACCTTGGCATAGCATCCGCCTTCGAAGTTGAATACGCCTTCGTCGTCCCAGCCATGTTCGTCATCGCCGATGAGCAGACGTTTCGGGTCGGTCGAAAGGGTGGTTTTGCCGGTTCCCGACAATCCGAAGAAGATGGCAGTGCTTTCGCCGTTCATATCGGTGTTGGCAGAGCAGTGCATTGAAGCCATGCCTTTGAGCGGGAGCAGATAGTTCATGTACGAGAACATACCTTTCTTCATCTCGCCGCCATACCAAGTGTTGAGGATGACTTGAATCTTTTCCGTCAGGTTGAATACGACGGCTGTTTCGGAGTTCAATCCCAGTTCCTTGTAGTTTTCTACTTTGGCTTTCGAGGCGTTCATGATCACGAAGTCGGGTTCGCCGAAGTTAGCCAATTCTTCGTCGGTGGGGCGAATGAACATGTTCTTAACAAAGTGAGCTTGCCATGCCACTTCCATAATAAAGCGCAGTTTCAGGCGCGAGCCTTCGTTGGCGCCGCAGAAAGCATCTACCACAAACAAGCGCTTGTTGGAGAGTTCTTTCGTAGCCAATGCTTTTACGGCAGCCCAGCACTTGGCGTCTACCGGTTTATTATCGTTCTTGTAAGCATCGGATGTCCACCATACGGTATCCTTGCTGGTTTCGTCCATTACGAAGAATTTGTCTTTGGGTGAACGACCGGTGTATACGCCTGTCATTACGTTCACGGCACCCAATTCAGTGACTTGACCTTTTTCAAAGCCTTCGAGACCCGCTTGGGTCTCCTCTTCGAAGAGTACGTCGAACGACGGGTTGTAGAGTATTTCTGTGGCACCCGTTATGCCGTACTTGCTTAAATCCAATTCTGTCATTTCTTAATAAATTAAAAGATTGTATATTGTTTAATTGTCTCTTTTTACCTTAAATAATACCGAGGTTTCTATTTTTCGCCTGCAAAAGTAGTACTTTCTTTGATTGATGATTCGCCATTAAAGATATTTTTCCGTAATTAAAACGCTTTTATGCTTTCTATAACACCAAGTGCCATGCGAATGTTGCAAAAATGCCACTCTCCGGGAAGCAGCAAGATGACGGATCGTTGTCGCGTGCTGCCATGCACTTACTTATACTTTTTAAAGTCGGCAATAAATCCCTCCATGATCCACTTTGCCAGTGCTTGCCGGTTGTCGCTGATGACAAGCCGCCGCTGGTCGAAGCTATTCTGTATGTTTCCCAATTCCACAAATACGCCGGTGGGTTGTATATGACGCAGCACAAAGAGGTTGCGTCCCTCTACCGTTCCGGCAAACCCGCGATTGGGCTGATGCCGGTCGTATTTCGATTCGAAGGTATTCTTCATGGTGACAGCCAGTCGGCGGCTCTCCTCTTTTTGTTGGGTGTGGTAGAAGAACACGTCGGTTTGTTGGCGTCGACTGCGACTGTCGACGTGCAAAAAGATAGCCCTGCAATACTTATACCGTTTTTTGTCTTGGCGGTAGAGCTGGTTGATGGCTGTGGTGCGTTGTTGCAGGCGGGCGGTCTGGTTGAGTGGGATAGGGTCGTTCATACAAGTCTCGCGTTTACTGTTCTTCAGATAGCGGTCGTTGCGAATGCCGTCCTTGGCATCTCTGATGATGATGTGTACGTGTGCTCCCTCTTGCATCAGGTTGCGTGCCAGTCGGAGGGCTACATCGTAGGCGTATTCGTCTTCGTGCAACTCAACGTTGCCCACCCGCCCGATAGCTCCCGGGTCGGGACCTCCGTGTCCGCTTACAATATAGAAGCAGGCTCCCTGCAGCCGTTTTCCGGTCACCTGGACCGTTGCCATCGCTTTGCCGAAGAGTGCTTCGTAGGTGGTGTTTCCCTGCGCACGTTCTTCGGGCGACCGTTCTTGGGTGTCTCGTCCGTTTGTCATTGACAGCGGAGGCAACACATATTGTACACCCAATTGCAACTCATGCTTGCCGCGCAACCTCTTCTTGTTTAACTCCAGAAACTCCTGATAGTAAGCATTGCCTTCCCGTCCGTGTCGTCTCAGGAAAGCCGATATACCTTCGCCTTTGCGAGGGGATGCCGTTTGTGGCGCCTCTTTGGGGCGCGAAGGCTTTTGTTGTTGTGAACTCCTCTTCTGTGAAGCCTGTGCAGGGCGTTGCTGTTGATGTGCTGTGAGGCCGGCAGGAGCAAAAAAAAGCAGTAGTATTAACAATGTGCGGTTCATTAATTCGCCGATGTATTTTAAAGATAAAAAAGTATTCGACAAAAGTAGACATATTTTCTTGTACTTTTGCACCCGTAAGTGCAGAAACCACTTTTTCTTCTTACACTTTTTATAATTAACAGCTAAATCAAACAAAAATCATGTCCAAACCATTTAAACTTGAGACCCTCTGCGTGCAGGCAGGATGGTCGCCTAAAAAGGGAGAGCCGCGCGTACTTCCTATCTATCAGAGTACTACGTTCAAGTACGACACCAGTGAGCAGATGGCGCGTCTGTTCGACTTGGAAGATAGCGGATATTTCTATACCCGCCTGCAAAATCCCACCAATGATGCCGTAGCTGCCAAGATTGCAGCTCTCGAAGGAGGCGTGGCAGCCATGCTTACCTCCAGCGGACAGGCAGCCAACTTCTATGCCCTTTTTAATATATGTCAAGCAGGCGACCATTTTGTCTGTTCGTCGGCTATTTATGGCGGTACGTTCAACCTCTTCGGTGTTACGATGAAGAAGCTGGGCATCGACGTCACCTTTGTCAACCCCGACGACAGCGAAGAGACCATCGGCGCTGCCTTCCGCCCCAATACCAAAGCACTGTTCGGTGAAACCATTTCAAATCCGTCGCTCGATGTGCTCGACATCGAGAAATTTGCCCGCATCGCTCACAGCCACGGTGTGCCGCTCATCGTCGACAACACGTTTCCTACGCCCATCAATTGTCGCCCCTTCGAGTGGGGTGCCGATATTGTGGTACACTCTACAACCAAGTATATGGATGGTCATGCCACCAGCGTAGGCGGAGCCGTAGTCGATAGCGGTAAGTTCGATTGGGAAGCAAATGCCGAAAAGTTTCCCGGCTTGTGCACCCCCGACGAATCGTATCACGGGCTGACGTACACCCGGTCGTTCGGACCGCTGGCTTATATCACCAAAGCTACTGCACAGTTGATGCGCGACTTGGGCAGTATTCAGTCTCCGATGAACGCTTTCCTGTTGAATATGGGATTAGAAACGCTTCATCTGCGCATGCCGCAGCACTGCCGCAATGCACAGCGCATCGCCGAGTACCTGTCCGGACACGAAAAGGTGGCTTGGGTAAACTATTGCGGCTTGCCCGATAATAAATACTACGAGCTTGCCCGGAAATATATGCCGAACGGTTCGTGCGGCGTGATCTCGTTCGGCTTGAAAGGCGGACGCGAAGTCTCTATCCGCTTTATGGATGCCTTGAAGCTGGCAGCCATCGTGACACATGTCGCCGATGCCCGCACCTGCGTGCTGCACCCTGCCAGTCATACCCACCGCCAGCTCTCCGACGAGCAACTGCTGGAAGCCGGTGTGCGCCCCGACCTGATTCGCTTCTCCGTAGGTATAGAAAACGCCGACGACCTGATCGACGACATCCGCCAAGCATTAGAGAGCTGAACCGGTTTGCCTGCATCAACCGGCAAAAATCAAAAGTCCCGCCCCCACGATGTCGCATCGCAGGAGGCGGGATACTTTTATTCATGTGATTACGTAATTATGACTAACTAATTCATTAAATCTGATGTTGCAAAGGTACGGTGTAGCCACCGATGCGACAATACCCGAAAACGGGTATTTTGACAGACGATCGGCTACTTACAAGTAGGTAACAGGGTGATTTCAGTTATTTTATGCGAAGAAGGTTGGCATGCTATGAAAGTTTTCTCTACTTTTGCATAAAAAAATGAATGAATCACTCCAATAAGTGGGGAGTTATCTACAACCCCAAAGCCGGCACTCGGAAAGTGCAGAAACGGTGGAAAGAGATCAAAGCCTACATGGAACGCAAAGGTGTGCAGTACGACTACGTACAGTCGGAAGGCTTCGGCTCGGTAGAACGACTGGCAGGCATACTTGCCAACAACGGCTATCGCACCATCGTTATTGTGGGTGGTGACGGCGCACTGAACGATGCCATCAACGGCATCATGCTGTCGCAAGCCGAAAACAAGAAAGAGATCGCTATCGGAATCATCCCTAACGGTATAGGTAACGACTTTGCCAAGTATTGGGGCATCAACACCGAATACCGCGATGCAGTAGATTGCATCATCAACAATCGCCGTCGCCTGATTGATGTAGGTACGTGCTACTATTACGACGGTATGAAGCATCGCACGCGTTACTTCCTCAATTCCATCAACATCGGGTTGGGTGCCCGCATTGTCCGCATTACCGACCAGTGCAAGCGCTTTTGGGGAGTGAAGTTCCTGTCGTACTTCATGGCGCTGCTTTCTGTGATCTTCGAACGGAAGCTTTATCGTGCCCATCTCAAAATCAACGGCGAACATATCCGCGGGCGAATCATGACCATCTGTATCGGCAACGCCTTGGGCTACGGACAAACCCCCAGCGCCGTACCTTACAACGGCTGGCTTGATGTGTCTATCATTCATCGACCCGAATTGTTGCAGCTGTGGTCGGGCTTGTGGCTGCTGATACGCGGACGCATCCTCAACCACAAGGTCGTAATGCCCTACCGCACGCGCAAAGTGAAAGTGTTGCGTGCCAAGAATGCGTCGGTCGACCTCGACGGACGTATCCTCGACCGTCATTTCCCCTTGAACATCGGAGTGATGCACGAGGCAATCACCATGATTATCCCCGAATAGTATGAGTGAAAATTACTGAATGAGAATATATAGTTAATATCGTTATCGTATGACCCCCTCTTTTTTTCTTCTTGCCGGTCCGTGTGTGATCGAAAACGAAAGTATGGCTCTGCGCATTGCCGAGCATGTTGTGACGATTACCGACCGTTTGCATATCCCGTACACCTTTAAGGGTTCGTATCGCAAAGCCAACCGTTCGCGCTTGGATTCGTTTACAGGCATTGGCGACGAAAAGGCGTTGCAAGTACTGCGCAAAGTGCGCGAAACCTTCGATATCCCCGTGCTGACCGATATTCACACCGCCGAGGAGGCGGAGATAGCTGCCGAGTATGTCGACGTACTGCAAATACCCGCCTTCCTCTGTCGGCAAACCGACCTGTTGGTAGCAGCTGCCCATACCGGCAAAACGGTGAATATCAAGAAAGGACAGTTTCTCTCGCCACAAGCCATGCGTTTTGTTGCCGATAAGGTGATCGAAGCCGGCAATCCACGCGTGATGCTGACAGAACGCGGAACCACCTTCGGCTATCAGGACTTGGTAGTCGACTTTCGCAGTATTCCGTTGATGCAGCGCTTCGGACATCCCGTGGTGCTCGACTGCACCCATTCGCTACAACAACCCAACCAAGCCGACGGCGTAACGGGCGGCATGCCCCAGCTCATCGAAACCATTGCACGTGCCGGTGTGGCAGTGGGCGTAGACGGTCTGTTTATTGAAACACACGAGCATCCTTCCGAAGCCAAGAGCGATGGAGCCAACATGCTGCAACTCGACCTGATGGAGAAACTGCTCACTCGATTAGTGCGCATACGCGAAGCCATAGAGGAGAGGTAATGACCGGCGGCAGAATACTCATATTTCTATTCCTATTCTTGCTAACCTCGTGTGGAGCAGCCCGATATGTACGTCAAGCCGAGCAGAGCCTGGCACGCGGCGAATACTATGATGCTGCCCGACAGTTCAAAACCGCTTATGCCAAAACCTCGCCCAAAGAACGTGCCGCACGCGGAGTACTGGCATTCAGACAAGGGGAGTGCTACCGACGCATCAATTATACTCTGCGGGCAAAGGCTGCTTACCTGAATGCTGTTCGCTACCGTTACCCCGATACTTTGGTCTACTTCCGGCTGGCAGAGACTTTGCGCAAGAACGGAGAGTATGCCGCAGCCCTTCCGCATTACGACACCTACCTGAAATATGCTGCCCATAGCGAACGCGCCGATACCGTCACCCTTCGTGCTGCCCGTGTCGGCATAGCTTCGTGTGAGTTGGCACCGATGTGGAAAGCCCGTCCCACCCACTATCGGGTGCATCGCGCCACGCAGTTTGTGTCACGTCGTTCTGACTATGCTCCCATGTATGCCGGTGCCGATGCCGATGTGCTCTACTTCACTTCCACCCGCACCGACGCCAAAGGCGCCGACCTGAACGGCATTACGGGCATGAAGTCTGCCGACCTCTTCGTCGTGAAGCGCGACGATAAGCAGCGATGGCAAAAGCCCGAACCCATACCCTCCGAGGTGAACAGCGAATACGAAGAGGGCGCGTGCTCTTTCACCGCCGACGGCAAAACAATGTACTTCACCCGTTGCCGCATCCTGCCCAACGCACCCGCTTATGCCGAGATCTTTGTTTCGCAACGCAGTGGCGCCGAGTGGGGCGTCCCCCGGCGGTGCGTCGTGATCAAAGACACACTCTCGTCGGTTGCCCATCCGGCTGTGTCACCCGCAGGCGACTATCTTTACTTTATATCCGACATGCCCGGTGGCGAGGGCGGTCTCGACCTGTGGCGCATCAACATCACACCCAACGGATTGGGCTATGTCGATAACTTGGGCGCCGACATTAACACGCCCGGTGATGAGATGTTTCCCACCTTTGCACCCGATGGCACCCTCTACTTCTCTTCCGACGGACATCCGGGCATGGGCGGATTGGATATATTCCGTGCCCGACAAGACAGCACCACCCTGCGATGGTACACAGAGAACCTCCGCGTGCCCGTCAACTCGTCTGCCGACGATTTCGGTATGACCTTCGAACCGGGGGCGCCTCACCGTGGATTCTTTGCCTCCAACCGCGGCGATGCACGCGGATGGGATCATCTGTTCGGCTTCGAGCTGCCGCAGATGCACCATATTATGAATGGTGTGGTCTTCGACCGCGAAGGAGGAGAGCGACTGGGCGACGCCATCATCTCCCTGGCAGGCGACGACGGCACTTTCCTCAAACTGAACGTGAAGCGCGACGGCACCTTTGCGCAAGAAGTAGCACGTGGGCGGCGCTATGCCGTGCTTGCCTCCTGCCGGGGATACCTCAACCATCAGGAGGAGTTAACTACCGACAGCATCGATGCCGACCGCCTGTACGAGTTGCAGTTCCCACTGGCATCGATCACACGCCCCGTGCTGATAGAAAACATCTTCTATGAGTTCGATCGTGCCGACCTCACTCCCGCCTCGTCTGCCGCCCTCGACGAACTGATACGGATGCTCGACGATAATCCGCATATCACCATCGAGCTGGCTGCCCATTGTGACTATAAGGGCGACGACGATTACAACCTCCGCCTCTCGCAGCGCCGCGCCGAAGCGGTGGTGCGCTACCTGATACGGGGCGGTATCGCCCCCGACCGCCTCACGCCCAAAGGGTATGGCGAGAGTCAACCCAAAACGGTGACTGCACATACACTGCAGATCGCTCCGTTTCTCAAAGAGGGCGACGTGCTGACCGAGGCATTTATCGAAAAGCTCCCGCCGCAAGAACAGGAGATATGCAATGCCATCAACCGACGCACCGAGTTTAAGGTGCTGCGTACAACTTATCTGACTTCTAAGAAAGATTAATTAATTCCCACCCGTCATGTAACTTTAGCAGAATACGTTATCTTTGCGCCGTTTTTAATTCATAGATACTAACATAACAACGAAAATGGCACAAGAAGACGTTTTTAAAAAGATTGTATCCCATTGCAAAGAATACGGGTTCGTGTTTCCCTCCAGCGAGATTTACGACGGTCTCGCAGCTGTGTACGACTATGGTCAGATGGGGGTTGAGCTTAAAAATAACATCAAGCAGTATTGGTGGCAAAGCATGGTACTGTTGCACGAAAATATTGTAGGCATAGATTCCGCCATCTTTATGCACCCCACGATATGGAAAGCCAGCGGACATGTGGATGCCTTTAACGACCCGCTGATAGATAACCGTGATTCTAAAAAACGCTACCGTGCCGACGTGTTGATTGAAGAACAACTTGCCAAATACGACGATAAAATCAATAAGGAGGTAGTCAAAGCAGCCAAACGATTTGGAGACGCCTTCGACGAGGCGCAATTCCGTGCTACCAATGCCCGCGTGCTCGAATACCAAACCAAACGCGACGCCCTGCACGAACGATACAGCCAGGCAATGAACGCCAACGACCTGACAGAGCTGCGACAGATTATTCTCGACGAAGAGATTGTATGTCCGGTGAGCGGAACACGTAACTGGACGGATGTGCGACAGTTCAACCTGATGTTCAGCACCGAAATGGGCAGCACTGCCGACGGGGCGATGAAAATTTACCTGCGACCGGAAACGGCACAAGGCATCTTCGTGAACTACCTTAACGTACAGAAAACCGGACGCATGAAGATTCCGTTCGGCATCGCACAGATAGGCAAAGCCTTCCGCAACGAGATTGTTGCCCGTCAGTTCATCTTCCGCATGCGCGAGTTCGAGCAGATGGAGATGCAATTCTTTGTAAAACCGGGTACCGAATTAGACTGGTTCAACCGGTGGAAGAATATTCGACTGAAATGGCACCAAGCGCTGGGGTTCGGTAACGACCACTATCGCTTCCACGACCACGACAAGCTGGCACACTATGCCAATGCTGCTACCGACATAGAGTTCCTCATGCCGTTCGGCTTCAAAGAGGTGGAGGGTATACATAGCCGCACCAATTTCGATCTTTCCCAACACGAGAAATATTCGGGCAAGAACATCAAATACTTCGATCCCGAGCAGAACGAATCGTACACACCTTATGTGATCGAAACCAGTATCGGCGTAGACCGTACTTTCCTGAGCATCATGTCGGCTTCGTATTGCGAAGAACAATTGCCGAACGGCGAAAGCCGTGTGGTACTGAAGCTGCCTGCCGCCTTGGCGCCGGTCAAACTGGCTGTGTTACCGTTGGTAAAGAAAGACGGACTGCCCGAAAAGGCACGCGAAATCATCGACGAACTCAAGTTCAACTTCCATTGCCAATACGATGAGAAAGATAGCATCGGCAAACGCTACCGCCGACAGGATGCCATAGGAACGCCCTACTGCATTACCGTCGATCACCAAACGCTGGAAGACAACTGCGTTACGCTGCGCAACCGCGACACCATGGAGCAGGAGCGTGTACCGGTTGCCCAACTGCTCGGCATCATTGCCGATCGGGTCAGCATTACCTCTCTACTTAAAACCATTCAATGAGCATCATGAAGAAAAAACTGTCCGTCATAACCTTGGAGAAGCAAGTCCTGCCTGCGCTGATACTCGCCATATTCTTGTTTACGGCTTGCCGTGAAGTCAAAGAGGAGGGTAAGTACGACAATTGGCGCCCGCGCAACACGGCATATATCGATTCGCTGAAGAAAGAAGTCGTATTCAATACCGAAATTGCTACCGTAGAGCAGGCAGCAGCCATGAACATCGGTCAGCTCTACGCCATCAGAGATTTGATGGCAGGTACCGACAAGAACGAAGCGTATATCTATTGTAAGAAGTTGCTCGCCAACCCCGACGGGGTTCGTCCGCTCTACACTTCGACGGTGAAGGTGTTTTATTACGGCACCCTTATCACGGGCGATTCGTTCGACGGGAACTTCAAGGGATACAGTCTGCTCGATCAAGGTACACTCTCGACAACCGATCCCGATAAGCTGCCCACCGATTACAATGCGCCTGCCTCCTTTGCAGTTAACGGCGTCGTTACCGGATGGGTCACTGCTCTGCAATACATGCGTCAAGGAGAGCGGTGGATGATATACCTCCCTTACACCAGCGCTTACGGCAAAGAAGGTAATTCGACGATTCCCGGCTATAGCACGCTGGGTTTCGATGTTATATTAGATTCTGTGATAGAATGACTACATACACACTTGGGTAGGGTGGTACACTTACATCATTTTGTACCGCCCTCCTACCAACGTTCGTGTAACTCCTTTCATCTCCAGTTCGAATAACATCGCACTCATGCGATAGACCGGAATACCGGTAGCCACTACCAGTTCATTGATGTGCAAGTCGCCGCGCCCGGTCAACAGCTTCACTACTTGTTTCTCTTCGTCGGTCAGTTCGGGAAACAGCTCCTGCTGTACGGGCTGCTTTCCGGCAGTTGTTTCTCCCCAGCCCATCGCCTGTACCAGCTCGTCGGCGGACTGAAGCAGCGCGGCTTTGTTGTCGCGTATCAGGGCATTGCATCCTTTGGAGAAGGGCAAATCGATATTTCCGGGCACAGCAAAGCAATCGTGATGATAACCATTGGCAAGGTCGGCAGTAATGAGCGACCCTCCTTTCTCTGCCGATTCGACCACGATGACGGCATCTGCCAGTCCGGCTACAATGCGGTTGCGGGCAACAAAGTTGAATCGGTCGGGCTTGGTGTCGCTGGGATATTCGGTCAGCAAGCCGCCGCTCGACAGCATGTCGACGGCTGTTCGGCGGTGTGTATAGGGGTAGATGCGGTCTAATCCGTGTGCCAGCACAGCCAGCGTAGGCAGTTGGCATGCCAATGCGGCGCGATGTGCGCAGATATCGATGCCATACGCCAGTCCGCTAACCACCAGCACGTCGGGGCAGAGCGCTTGCAGGTCGCGCAGAAAGGTGTTGCAGAACTGTTTGCCGTAATCGGATGCTTGGCGAGTACCTACGATGCTGATAATGTGTCGGCTGTTCAAGTCGGCATTTCCTTTGAAGAAGAGAATAACCGGTGCATCGTCGCATTCGCGCAGACGATGGGGGTAGCACTCGTCGGTCAGGGTCAGACAGGCGAGGCGGTGCTTTTCAACAAATGCCATTTCCTGCTCGGCGCGGGCAAAAGCTTCCGGACAATTCAGCGCTTCGACCAGCGAAGGGGTAGCTCCGGGGATTCGGTTAGGCAATTCGCTTCTCAATCGGAATACATCGGCAGCACTCCCTATGCTGTCTATCAATCGTTTGGCGCTCACACGACCGATTCCCGGTATGCGGGTCAGCGCCAGACAGCAGATACGTTCGTCACTACTCATACCGATAGATAAGGGGTAAAGAATTCTTCGAACTGCTTGCCGTCGTTCAACTGTCCGTCGATGACGAACACGGTGTCGACAACTGCTCTTACCACCAACTTGTTGTCACTCATGCGGAAGATGTCTTGATAGAACACATATTTGATGCGTTCGCGCTTGACATAGAGCTTGGAGATAAACTCGTCACCGCTATGCAGCGGGGTTTTGAATTGAATGGTGATGCGCGACACCACGGAATCGATACCCTGCTCATGCCACCGTGCGAAGCTGACACCGGTAGTGAGCAGAAACTCGTGCCTCGTATGCTCCAGATAGTGCTGATAGTGGGCGTTGTTGACGATGCCTTGCAGATCGCACTCATAGTCGCGTACCTTCATCGGCAGTTCATATA
Organism: Prevotellaceae bacterium; assembly: GCA_031262085.1. Classification (GTDB taxonomy): domain Bacteria; phylum Bacteroidota; class Bacteroidia; order Bacteroidales; family Bacteroidaceae; genus Bacteroides. Next base: position 6,554 of record JAISIN010000064.1, on the reverse strand, counting down.
TATACTTCATGATACCTTAGTTTGTATGTTATCACCCTTTTTCGACTTACTCTATTCCCTTGAATCGCTTCAGCTCTTGGGTCGAAACCAATTTGTAGAGCTTGTCGCTGGGTCGTATCTTCTCCATTTTGATAGAAAAATGCTCCCCTTTGTGTACGGTTTGCACCGGCTTCAGGTCGACGCGTGCCTCTTCGAGGGTGGTGAAGCATGCACCGGTCGTTGGTCCGGTAACCAATAGTTTGTCGCCCACGCTGATTTCGGCTGCTTCGGCCAGAAACTCTGCTACGCCCAAGTGCGAGAAGTACCGAATGCCTTTGCCTACATAGATCTTTCGCTCGGTGGCAGCCGACCCGTACCGGTTGCTCCATTCGCCCAGTCGTTGCCCCAGATAGTAGCCGTCCCAGAAGCCGCGGTTGAACACCGTGCGGAGCCGTTCGTCCCATGCGGTAATTTTCTCGTCGTTGTAGCTGCCGTCCAAACAGGCGGCAATGGCTTCTTTGTAGCACTCCACCACGGTGCGTACATATTCGGCGCCGCGGGCACGCCCTTCGATCTTAAACACCCGCACGCCGGCATCTATCATCTTGTTGATGAAATGGATGGTCTTCAGGTCTTTGGGCGACATGATGTACTGATTGTCGATGTCTAACTCTACATCCGTCTCTTTGTCGCGCACGGTGTAGGCACGACGGCACACCTGCATGCAGGCGCCGCGGTTGGCAGCGTGATTCATCTCGTGTAGCGACAGATAGCACTTGCCCGATACTGCCATGCAGAGGGCGCCGTGGCAGAACATCTCGATGCGTATCGGCTTGCCCGACGGACCGCATATCTGCTCCTCGCAGATGCATCGGTAGATGTCGGCAACCTGTTCCAGATTCAGCTCGCGTGCCAGCACCACCACATCGGCAAACCGGGCATAGAAGCGCAGGGCTTCGCGGTTGGAGATGTTCAGTTGGGTAGAGAGATGCACTTCTTGCCCGATCCGGCAGGCATAACTCATCACTGCCACGTCGGATGCGATGATGGCAGATATATCGGCAGCCCGGGCAGCATCGATAATAGTGCGCATCAGCGCCAAGTCGTGGTCGTAAATAATGGTGTTGACGGTGAGATAGCTCTTCATGTGGTGCTGTCGGCACGTTTGGGCAATCTCCCGCAGGTCGTCGATGGTAAAGGCGCTTGCCGAGCGGGCACGCATGTTCAGATGCTCTATGCCGAAGTAGATGGCATCGGCGCCTGCCTGTATGGCTGCCGCGAGCGATTCGCGCGAGCCGACAGGCGCCATGATTTCAAATTCGTTCTGATTAGGTTTCATGTCTGTTTTTGTTAAATGCTAAAATTACCTGTTCTGATAAGCGATGCGCGGTGTGCCGTCGGCTACGTAGATGATGCCGCAACGCTTGAACCCTGCTTTTTCCAATAAATGCTGCATGGTGAGGTTGTCTTGGTGCGTGTCGATGCGGAGGCTTTCGCAACGGCCGATGCACCACTCCAGGCAGGCTCTCCCGATACCCGGCTGTTTGCCGTTGGTTGCCAGCCTATGCACTACGCCGTAGGGCTTGTCGTTCAGCCAAGCGCCCTCGTAGATGTGTGTATAGGTGGAGTCTTCGCCGATGATGAAGCAGAATGTTCCGAGAAATTCATCATGCCCGTCGACGCATGCAAAGCTGTGTCCGGCGGCTATCTCGCTTCGTATATACTGTTCCGAGGGGTAGCCGTTGGTCCATTGCGTGGTGTTGCCTTGCAGGCGCATCAGTCGGCGGGCGTAGTCATAGGCTTGCATGGCGTGGGGCAGGTCGTTCAATGTTGCAGGGCGTATGCGTATCATGGCTCTTCAACCCGTTGGCTGCTTCCCTTGCGAAGCGATTGGTAACACAATCCGGCGAAAGCGATCACGCCCATCAACAACAGGATCCAGCCGCCGTAGGCTATTCCTTCGGTAACGTGCAGGCTCTTGGGGTCGAAGCGCATCTCTACCGTGTGCTTGCCGGCAGGGATGTACAGGGCGCGCAGGATGTAGTCGGCACGGGCAATGCTCGTAGGCTCTCCGTCGATGGTGGCTGTCCAGCCGTCGGGATAATAAATCTCTGAGAAGAGGGCGATGCCGTCGCGGCTGTTATCGGTTTCGTACACCAAGTGGTTGGGCTGATAGCTTTTCAGCCGGATGGCAGCAAGCGAATCTTTGGGCGACGAGGTGATGCCCCGCAAAGTCTCTTTGAAACGTCGGTCGACCACGGCGCTGTCGGTGGGAAGAATCTCGCTCAAAGCGTCAATCTCTTCGTTGGCATTGTCGACGTAGCGCACACCGGAGACAAACCATGCATTGCCGTAGGCATAAGGGTTGGCAACAGATAGGGTCTTTCCGCCTTGGGTGGGGAAGATGAAGTACTTGGTATTGAGCATGTTCAGCACGCGTATATCTTCGGAATGCAGGGCAGAGAGGTCGCCTCCGGCTTGTGCAATGGCATTCATCTCGGGGGTGATATAGTGCTCTATCATCTCCTGATAGCGGCGTAGCTTGGCAGCGTGGTAGCCACCGACGCTCTTGTGCCAGTAGGAGGTGTGGTTCTCGTTAAAGGTGTCGCCGGCAAAGTTCAGCACCCGATAGTCGAGCGCCGTGTCTTGCAAGATCTGCGCGTCGGTAGCTGTCTGCTTGAAGGTCTCGGTCTGCGTGTTGGCAGGTACGAACTGACGATCGTTGAGGTAGCGTTTGTTGACTGCCCACAGGTTGCCCACGGTGATAACGGCTATCAGCGCTACCGCGACCGACCGGCGTAGCTTGCCGATGGCATAGCCCCACAGCAATGCGGTGCTTGTTAGGATAATGGCAAAGCTATAGAGTGCATCCCGACTGACCATGGCGGCACGCATCTCGCCCAAGTTTTGCAGGATACCTGTAAGCTCGGAAGCGGGTACCATGTTTCGTTCGACTGCATTTTGAAGCATTTGTGCTTCGCGGGCAGAGACAAACGTGTTGCCTAAGATGCCGGGTGCGAAGTAGAGCAGCAACGCCACTCCTGCGGTGAGCGCCAGGCTGATATAGACGGCTTTGCGCTCTGTTTTCAGCAACGCCGGTGTGTCGAGCAGTTTCTTGAATGCGAAGATGGCAAGCAGCGGAATGGTAAACTCGGCAATCACAAGGATGGACGACACGGCGCGGAACTTGTCGTACATCGGCACATAGTCGATGAAGAGGTCGGTGAGCGGCATGAAGTTCTTCCCCCACGACAGCAGGACGGAGAACAGCGTGGCTGCTACCAGCGCCCACTTCATGGGACCTTTTACGATGAAGCACCCCAGCAGAAAGAGGAATAGCACGAATGCACCTACGTAAACCGGTCCCGACGTGCCGGGTTGGTCGCCAAAGTATTGCGGCAGTTGGTGGTACAGACTGGTGTACATGGGGTTGGCTTTTGTCATGGCGGTCGCGTTTTCTGCCAGCGGCACGGAGGCACTGCCTTTGTAATTGGGCACCAGCAAGGTCAGCGTTTCGCCTATGCCGTAGCTCCAGGCAGTGATATAGTCTTTATCCAGCCCGCCGCTGTTTTGTGTGGCAGCATGTCCGCTCTCTACCAGTTCGCCCTTGCCGCGCATGGTCTCCTTGCTGTAAGTATAGGTGTGATACAGATTCGACAGATTGATGCTGATGCCGATAACGGCAGCCAGCACCAGTACCCCGCTTGCCTTCCAGAACTGTGGCAGCGTGTGACTTCGCCAAGCGTCTATGGCGTAGGCTATCACCATAAACAGCATCACAAACAGGAAGTAGTAACTCATCTGCACGTGGTTGGACATGATTTGCAGCGCCACAAACAGGGCGGTGAGCAGTCCGCCTGCCAGCAGCTTGCCTCGGTATGCCAGCACCATGCCGGCTATGGTGGGGGGGATGTATGCCAAGGTGATGAACTTCCAGATATGTCCTGCCGAGATCAGAATGAAGAAGTAGGACGAGAACGCCCACATCAACCCTCCCAAGCCTGCCAGCCACGATGGTATGCCGAATGCTCTGAGCAAGATAAAGAATCCCAGCATCAGGATGAACGTCAGGTTGACGTAGGTAGGCAGGAAGAGCTGGTACACTTTCTGAATCCACGTCAGCGGACGAGCTGAGTCGTAGCTGGGAGCTATCTGATAGGTCGGCATGCCGCCGAAGAGCGAGTTTGTCCAGCGCGTGGTTTCTCCGGTTTCGCGTTGGAACCGTGCCGCCTCTTCGCCGGCGCCGGCGCCGGCGGTAGTGTCGTGTTGAAACAGCGTGCGGTTTTCAATGTCTGCCGGGAAGAAATAGGCAAACGAGAGAACGGCATACATCAGGATGACCAACAGGTCGGGGAGGTACTTCTTCATCTTGTTTATTTAGTATCTGTAATATTCGGCTTTAAACGGTCCTTCTACTTGCACACCGATATAGGCAGCTTGTGCAGGCGTGAGTTGGGTAAGCTTCACACCCAGCTTGTCGAGGTGCAAACGCGCCACCTCTTCGTCGAGCTGTTTGGGCAAGACGTAGACGCCGATGGCGTAGGGCTTGGTGTAGAGTTCTATCTGTGCCAGCGTTTGGTTGGTGAAGGAGTTGCTCATGACAAACGACGGGTGTCCGGTGGCACATCCCAAATTGACCAATCGTCCGTCGGCGAGCAAGATGATGCTGTGTCCGTCGGGGAAGTAGTAGCGGTCGACTTGCGGCTTGATGTTGACGTGCTTGATGCCCGGATAGTGTTTGAGTGCATCTACCTGTATCTCGTTGTCGAAGTGTCCGATGTTGCACACGATGGCTTGGTCTTTCATCCGCTCGATGTGGTCGATGCGCACGATGTCAATGTTGCCGGTGCAGGTCACGAAGATGTCGCCTGCCGGGCAGGCATCGTCCATGGTTACTACCTCGAATCCCTCCATCGCTGCTTGCAGGGCGCAGATGGGGTCGATCTCCGTCACCAATACGCGTGCGCCGTAAGAGCGCATGGAGTGCGCGCAGCCTTTGCCTACGTCGCCATAGCCACACACCACCACCACCTTTCCGGCTATCATGATGTCGGTGGCGCGTTTGATGCCGTCGGCGAGCGATTCGCGACAGCCATACAGATTGTCGAACTTCGACTTGGTAACCGAATCGTTGACGTTGAAGGCGGGGAAGAGCAGCTTACCCTCTGCCTGCATCTGGTAGAGGCGGTGTACACCGGTTGTGGTCTCTTCGGATACGCCGCGTATCTCTTTGGCGATGCGGTGCCAGCGACCGGCATCTTCTGTCCATACACGCTTCAGAATGGCATTTAGCTCTATCTCATCTTCGGCGGTGGCTGGGCGGTCGAGTAGGGTGGCGTCGTCTTCGGCGTCGTATCCGTTGTGAATCATCAGGGTGGCATCGCCGCCGTCGTCGACAATCACCGTAGGTCCGTTGCCTCCGGGGAAGTTCAGGGCTTGCAGGGTGCACCACCAATAATCTGCCAGCGATTCGCCTTTCCACGCAAACACCGCTACGCCGGCGGCAGCGACGGCTGCGGCGGCATGATCTTGTGTGGAGTAGATATTACACGAGCACCAGCGAACCTCGGCGCCCAATTTGACTAATGTTTCGATCAATACTGCCGTTTGTATGGTCATGTGCAGCGACCCCATGATGCGGGCGCCTTGCAGTGGCTTCGATGCTCCGTATTTCTCGCGAAGAGCCATCAGACCGGGCATTTCGTGTTCTGCCATTTCGATCTCCTTGCGACCGAAGTCGGCAAGCGACAAGTCTGCCACTCGATAGGGCAGGTTAGAGAAAAGTTGTGTGGTCATTACGATTATATTAAAGTGTATATTATATGTTGTAAATTAAGTGTATACTATTTAAGCATAGCCGTCAGGTTAAGGGTAAGTACCGGCTATTAGCCCACACATGTTGCCTATTAGCTCAGCCCGCAGTACTACCCTTAACCTGACGGTTATGCCCTTTAAGGCGGCACAAAGATAGCACCAACGGCGCAAATATGCATTACAAATGGAGTTTTAATTCGGTAGAGAGGAAACTTTTGCCTAAATAACCTGATAAAATAGGTCACACGCCCCCGAATAGTCGTGTCCATATCGGCTCATCATTGGCGTCTAACGGTGGTTGGACGCGCGTCTAACGGCCGTTGGACGCCCGTCCAACCACCGTTAGACGGGTATAAAGAGGGCATCAAATTCTCTCAATCTCCCTGTCAGACAGGCTTACAGAGTATCGGGTGTGACTGTTCGCAAGCAGGCGTATACTTTACGCGATGCCTATGTCTATCGTTTTTCGCGTGTGTGTGCAGGATTAATGGCGGATAGTTATAACTTTTTTTGTCGTATCTCTTGCAGATTCAATAATTGTACCTATCTTTGCACCCGCTTAACAAAATGGTTCAGCGGTTTAGATTCGCTAGCTCAGCAGGTAGAGCACAACACTTTTAATGTTGGGGTCTTGGGTTCGAGCCCCAAGCGAATCACTTAATAACGGAGAAATTCAAAGCAAATCCCTGATAATGAAATGTTATCGGGGATTTTTGTTTTCGGCAAGTCCACCTATTCAAGGTGGTTTTCGGCAGCTCTTT
>JAISIN010000061.1 GCA_031262085.1 Prevotellaceae bacterium | reverse complement strand
TATCTTCGCCAGATAAATGTTCGGTAACTGAGATTAAAGTGCCAATCACCGACGCACTGCATGCTTACTTACCATTTCTACCCGCTGTCAAAACCAGTCAACCCCAAGTAGATTTCGGTCGCGCGGAACGCTTCCCGCTCGACAGAACGGGGGCAAAGGTACGACGTTTTCGATAAACGCAAACGTTTTGCCAAGAAAATACGGTATTTTGGGCTATTCTTCTACGATGATGTCCTCGTCTTCGCCCTCGTTTTGCAGTTCGTCGTGCAGGCGGCGCACGTCTTTCGGGCGGTGTACGATTGGCGCGACCGTCTGGTTGAGGTCTTTGTTGAGTTCGTGCCAAAGGATATCTTTGAGTACGCTCACGCCCATTCCCGTTACGGAAGAGATGAAGACGTGCGGGACGCCGACGGGGAGTGTCGGCTCCATTTCGTCGATAAGTTCTTGGTCGAGCATGTCGCACTTTGTAACAGCGAGCACCCGTTGTTTGTCGAGCATGTCGGGGTTGAACGTGCGCAGTTCGTTGAGCAGGATTTCATAATCTGCCGCCACGTTGTCGCTGTCGGCGGGTATCATAAAGAGGAGTAGTGCGTTGCGCTCGATATGCCGTAGGAAGCGCAGCCCCAGCCCTTTGCCTTCGCTCGCGCCTTCGATGATGCCCGGGATGTCTGCCATGACAAACGATTTGCCGTCGCGGTAGGACACGATGCCGAGATTGGGTTCGAGTGTGGTGAAGGGGTAGTCGGCTATCTTCGGTTTGGCTGCCGATACGACCGACAACAGCGTCGATTTGCCTGCGTTGGGGAAACCGACCAGTCCGACGTCGGCAAGGAGTTTCAGTTCCATGATGACCGTCAGCTCCTGCATCGGTTCGCCGGGCTGCGAATAGCGGGGCGCCTGATTGGTGGCGGTGCGGAAATGCCAGTTACCTTGTCCGCCTCGTCCGCCTTTGAGTAGCACCACTTCCTGCTCATGCTCGGTGACGTCGCAGATATATGCACCCGTTTCGGCATTGTAGACCACGGTACCGCAGGGCACTTCGATAATCTTGTCCTCACCGTCCTTGCCGAAGCTTCGGTTCTTGGAACCCGACTCACCGTGTCCTGCCAAGGCGTGGCGCTCGTACTTCAGGTGGAGCAGTGTCCAGTAGTTGCGGTTGCCGCGCAGGATAACGTGTCCGCCCCGTCCGCCGTCGCCGCCGTCGGGACCACCTTTGGGGATATACTTCTCACGCCGCATGTGCGTGGAGCCTCGTCCGCCCTTGCCCGAGCGGCAATAGATCTTTACGTAGTCTACAAAGTTGCTTTCAGCCATTATATATAAATATGGTGTGATGCGATGGAGTGTGAAGGTCGCGATTATTTCTGTGCCGTGTCGATGATAGCGCAGATATCTGTCAAGATGTCGTCCAATTCGCCATACCCCTTTACGGCGTAGTGCTTATTTTTCTCTTTATACCACTCAATCAGCGGATAGGTTTGCGTGTGATACACTTGCAAGCGTTTCTTGATGGTTTCTTCATTATCGTCGGCGCGACCGGTTTGCTTGCCGCGGTTGATCAGGCGGGCTATCAGAATCTGCTCGGGCACTTCCAAGTCGATCATCACCGTTACCTTCTGTCCGCGTTCGGCAAGCAGCTTATCTAATGCTTCGGCTTGGGGAATGGTGCGGGGAAAACCGTCGAAGATAACTCCCTTGCTCTCTTTGATGCTATCGAGTACACAACCCAAAATGTTTATCATCAGGCTATCGGGGATGAGCTGTCCCTGTTCAATGTAGCCTTGAGCTGTTTGGCCTAACTCGGTTCCTTTTTTGATTTCTGCACGCAACACATCGCCGGTGGAGATGTGAGTGACGCCATACTTCTCTACAATGCGCTCGCTTTGTGTGCCCTTACCGGAGCCGGGAGCACCGAAAATTACAATGTTCAACATGTTGTTTTGTCTTTATAGGGTGAATACGAAAATGCCGCACGATGTGGCTATCGTGCGGCAAAGGTAGACAGATTTCGTCAAAATCGGCACATTTTACCCGAAAATGACAGTTCACAAATTCCGATAGAACTCCACCACCGCTTCTATTCCCTTGTCGAAGATCTCTAACGAGAAGTTTTCATTTGGCGAATGAATAGCATCTGCTTCCAGTCCGAATCCCATCAAGATGGTTTTAATGCCCAATACCTGCTCGAAGGTGGCGATGATCGGTATACTCCCTCCGCGACGCACAGCCAGCGGCTTTTTGCCGAAAGCTTTCTCAAAGCCCTTGTCGGCTGCCTGATAGGCAGGATGGGTGATGGGACATACATAGCCTTGCCCGCCATGCATGGGAGTTACCTTGACCTGCACCGTAGGGGGCGCCATACTCAAAATGTAATCGGCAAAGAGCTGTGAAATTTTGTGATGGTCTTGATGGGGCACCAATCGGCACGACACCTTGGCAGTCGCTTTCGACGGCAGTACCGTTTTGGAACCTTCGCCCGTGTAGCCGCCCCAGATGCCGCACACGTCGAACGACGGACGACAACTGTTGCGTTCCAGCGTGCTGTATCTCTTTTCGCCGAACAGCTCTTTCACTCCGATGGCAGCCTTATAAGCTGCTTCGTCGAAGGGGATGGCAGCTATCATGTCGCGCTCGGCTTGCGGTACCTCTTCCACATCGTCGTAGAAACCGGGTATAGTGATGCGCCCGTCGGCATCGACCACCTTGTCTATGATGCCGCACAGCACATTGATGGGATTGGCTACTGCACCGCCAAAGTGTCCGGAGTGCAGGTCGCGGTTGGGTCCGGTGACCTCTATCTCCCAATATGCCAAGCCCCGCAAACCGGTAGTGAGCGAGGGGAGATTGGCACCGAGCATGCTGGTGTCGGATACGAGAATGACATCCGCCTTGAGCAGCTCCTTGTGTGTCAGGCAGAACGCCTCCAGACTGGGCGAGCCTATCTCTTCTTCTCCTTCGAAAATGAACTTGACGTTGTGCTTCAACAGGTGATGCTTCACTAAATATTCAAAAGCTTTCACCTGAATAAACGACTGTCCTTTATCGTCGTCGGCGCCGCGTGCCCAGATATATCCGTCGCGTATTTCGGGTTCAAAGGGGTCGCTTTTCCACAGCTCCAGCGGCTCGGCAGGCATCACGTCGTAATGAGCGTACACCAGCACGGTAGCGGCATGGGGGTCGACCTGTTTTTGTCCGAAGACAATGGGGTTGCCCGCCGACGGCATCACAATAGCCTCGTCGGCACCGGCTGCTTTCAACAACTCTACCCAGCGTTCGGCGCATCGCAACATGTCGGGCTTATGTTCGGGCTTGGCGCTGATGCTGGGGATGCGGATGAGTGAAAACAGCTCTTCCAACATTTGCGGACGCTGTTCGTTGAGGTACGATTGAAGTTTGTTCATGGGTTTAACGTGTATTTAATTGATATAATTATAACTGCGTAGTACGGTCGATCAGGTAGTAATCGAGTAAGGTGAGTGCTGCCATCGCCTCGACAATGGGTACGGCTCGCGGCAGCACACAGGCGTCGTGTCGTCCGTGGGCTTTCATGGTCGTATCTATGCCGTCGACATTGACGGTATGCTGCTCCATCAGTACGGTGGCTACCGGCTTGAATCCAACACGGAAGTAGATATCTTGTCCGTTGCTGATACCTCCCTGTATGCCGCCCGAGTGATTGGTAAGCGTTTCGATGCGTCCGCCGTTGTTGTAAAAGACGTCGTTCTGTTCGGAGCCGGTCTTTGTCAGCCCGCTGAAGCCGTCGCCATACTCAAACGCTTTGGCTGCATTGATGCTCAGCATGCCTGCCGCGAGTGCGGCATGTAGTTTGCCAAACGCCGGTTGTCCCAGTCCGATAGGACATCCTTTGATGACACAAGTTATCACACCGCCAATGGTGTCGCCCTTGGCTTTCATCTGCATAATCAACTCTCCCATCTCCACTGCCTTGACAGGGTCGGGGCAACGCACGGGGTTGCTCTCAACCAAATCGAGGTCGTAGGCTGTGTAGTGCTCTTCCAGCTTGATGCCTCCCACTTGAGAGGTGAAGGCTGTAATGCGGATGCCAAGCTGGCGTAGCGCCAGTTTAGCCAAAGCGCCTCCCACGACGCGCGCAATGGTTTCGCGTGCCGACGCACGTCCACCGCCGCGATAGTCGCGCGTACCGAATTTGACCTGATAGGTATAGTCGGCATGCGAAGGTCGATACACATTCTTTAGTTCATCGTAGTCGGACGAGTGTTGATTTTTGTTCCATACAATAAATCCAATGGGACTTCCTGTAGATTTGCCGTTAAAGATGCCGGAGAGAAATTCTACTTCGTCATCTTCTTTGCGAGGTGTACTAAGTTTAGATTGTCCGGGTCGGCGGCGATTCAATTCTGCCTGCACAAACTCCATATCGATGCGGATACCGGAAGGGAATCCGTCCAATACGCCTCCAATGCCTTTACCATGCGACTCTCCGTAGCTGGTCAGGCGAACAATGTTTCCATACGAATTAAACATACTGTCTTGTTTTAGCGGGTAATCGTGTAGCTTACTTTATTCTTTAGTGATAAGCCATAAGTTTATGACCTATTATATAAACGAAACAAATATCTGCAAAACTGCATGAATACAGCAGAAAAAAACACGTTTTTTTTGTCCCGCATGCACGATTTATGGTAAGGGGGTGCACTATTTTTCCTTTTCTTTGCGATTTCCTGCTTTTTTTCGTTCCTTTGCAGCAGTATTAACCCTTAACAGTCGAATCGCCTATAGGATACACATTACGCAAAACTAATATTGCAAAGTAATGAAAATATCTTCCAACGCTACCGATGAAGCATTGGTAGCGCTTTATGCACAAGGTGACAATCGGGCTTTTGATATGTTACTAAATCGACATCGCGAACGAATTTACACCTATATATACTATACGGTGCGCAACGGCGAGCAGGCTGCCGACATACTTCAAGAGACATTCACCAAAGCCATTGTTGCCATTCGACAAGGTCAATACAACGAGAGCCACAAGTTCCCCGCGTGGTTGACACGTATTGCCCACAACCTGATGATTGATTTCTTCCGCCAGGAGAGATTAGAAAACGCCGTATCGACCGACGAATCCGAACGCTCCCTTTTCAACAACATCCGTTTTGCCGACTATACCGTAGAAACCGAGATGGTTCTGCACCAGATACGCAGCGATGTGCGCCGGTTGGTCGAACATCTGCCTGTCGAACAGCGCGAAGTGGTGAACATGCGTTATTATCGCAATCTTTCGTTCAAGGAGATAGCTGAACTGACCGGGGTCAGCATCAACACTTCGCTGGGACGAATGCGGTATGCGCTCCTCAATATGCGACGCATGGCTCGACAATACAACATCGCCTTGAGCATGGATTAACAAAAAAAAGAAAAGATGTATGCAGTAATTTGGGAATGCCAACGTTTAGTATAGCGTATCCACAAAACAATAGTGCATACGTAACTTAATTATTAATATTATTAAAATTCAATTATGAAAAAGATGAATTCAGTAAAGCGCTTCGCGCTGGTAGCTATGGCGTTCTGCCTGACAACAGCCACATTTGTTGCATGTGACGACGACGACGATCCAAACACCGAAGACACCAAGACATTGCAGGACGTAAACGGGTCGTACACGGGCAAAGTCACTTTCGATATTTCCGGCGCAACCGTACCGGTTGATGTTACAGCTACGGTCAAAGATGGAGCCGTGAATTTCTCTGCACTCCCCGTGGCCGATCTGGTTGGTCTCATTCTATCGGAACAACCCGAATTGGCAAGCAGCGTGAAAGAGCAATTAAAAGACGGTATTGCTTACAGCATCAAATACACAGCTGCTTATGACGATGCCACCCAAAAGACGGCGATAGAACTGACGTTGACTCCCGAGCCACTGAGTGTGCAGTTCAATACCCCGGTGCCAAATATAGGCGACGTGCCGTCGACCGTAACCGTATCAATAAAGACCGACAAAGCCGGTACCTATACCTATGCAAGCAACAAGTTAGCGTTCGATTTGAGCATTGACAACGTAACCCTCACCGTAGGAGGAGTCGACACACCCGTTGAACTGACAGCCGGTCTGTCATTCGATCTGACAAAAGACGCTGCCAAATAATCCCCTAATTCTTCCCTAATTGCAATTGTTTCGAGGGCGCATGAACCGGTCGCGGTGATGTGCCCTCACTATTTTGTATTGACACAGATTTCTTTTTGAGTGTTTTGATGAAATTATCTCCCTTTGATGTGAGGCAAATCTCCCTTTCATCCGATACAAAACTCCCTTTGATCCGATACAAATCTCCCTTTGATCCGATGCACATCTCCCTTCGATCTTTAGACAAATTCCCTACCGTCTCATCGCTCACACGCGCCGACACGTCAGCTCGAACAAGGGGGCATACCCCCTTGCTTTCTAATGATCTCCCATTGTTCTTCTGCATAATCATACAAGAAGATATGATAGTGCTTTCCCAATTGTCAAGGGTCAATTCCCTATTCTCACCCCCTCTAAAGATACCCCTCTTCACCCTTTCACCCTTCAATTCGATCTTTAATCTACTAATAATTAGGGAGTTGTGGTGAAAGTAAGTGTAGAACATGCCGTAACGCCACTTGCAATATCAAACTATTGATTCATAGCATATTATATAACACATAAACATGACGCGTATAATCATACATTCCTGTATCCGAATTTAATGGGTGACAGCCGCCACTTGATGGGTGTTAAATCAACTCATTGACGTTCTTTCGTTCTTTTTTGCAGGGAGTACGTAGATCACGCGAATCTTGCATATTTATGTATAAGATGAAAGGATGCGATAAAAAGGTAAGTATCACCGGATTCTGCGAAAAGTAAATTGAATTTAAAACAGAGAAACTCGCAATGACTATCCGTATAAATAGCGTAACTTTGCGGCAATTATTCATTTTTACCATACGTATATATGATGGATACAATCAAAGATATTCCCTACGGAATCTCCGATTTTGAACAGATTATCGGTGATAACTACTATTTCGTTGATAAAACGAAGTATATCCCTATGGTAGAGAAGTCGCTCCCCAACTTGCTGATGATTCGCCCGCGACGCTTCGGGAAGAGCTTGTTCGTAGGCATGCTTAGCACCTATTATGATATATTGCAAAAAGATCGGTTCGACGAAGTTTTTGGCAATCTGTGGATTGGGAAACATCCTACCAAGAACCAAGGACGCTTTCAAGTGCTCCGATTCGACTTCTCAAAAGTAGGCGGAGCCTCTTCGATAGAAGAACTTAAAGAGAGCTTCGATGACTATTGCGGCGGCATAGTTAATGATTTTGCAGATAAATATGCTGCGTTCTA
>JAISIN010000126.1 GCA_031262085.1 Prevotellaceae bacterium | reverse complement strand
ATGATGGTTTTGATTTCGTGGGGAGTGAGGTTCTGTGCCTCGTCGACGATGCAGAACGTGTCGCTCAAACTGCGTCCGCGGATGAAGGCCAAGGCCTCGATGACCAGCTGGTCGCTCTTCTGCATCTCTTCCAGCCGCTTCACCTCGGTGGAGTTGGCGGCAAACTGGTGCTTGATGACGTTGAGGTTGTCGAACAACGGCTGCATGTAGGGCGCCACCTTCTCCTGCGCATCGCCGGGCAGGAAGCCGATGTCGCGGTTGGACAGCGCCACGATGGGGCGCGCCAGCAGTATCTGTTTGTAGAGCGTGAGTTGGCTGAGGGCGGCGGCCAGCGCCAACAGCGTCTTGCCCGTTCCGGCCTTGCCGGTGAGGGCCACGAGCTTGATGTCGGGGTCGCACAGTACCTCGAAGGCAAAGGCCTGCTCGGCATTGCGCGGCTCGATGCCATAGTGCTTGGACTTGCTCACACGGCACACGTGGCGGGTGAAGGGGTTGTAGCGCGCCAACACGCTGTTGCGGTCGCTCTTCAGCACGAAACATTCGTTGGGGTGGAACAGCTTGCTGAACTCAAACTCGCTCGTGTCAAGTCCCTCCTTGGTAGAGTAGATGCGGTCGATGAGCGACGGGTCGACACCCTCGTAGGTCTCGTTGTTCTGCTCGAAGACATCGGCGTTGACCACCTTGTCGTTGATATAATCCTCGCACAGCAAGCCGATGGAGCGCGTCTTCATACGCAGGTTGACGTCTTTGGTGACGAGGATGGTCTTCATCTTCGGCTTCTTCCGGGTGAGGAAGTCCACCACGGCCAGTATCTGATGGTCGGGGATGCGTTCGGGAAACGATTGCCACACGTTGGGCGCTTCGATGGCGCCGCCCACCACGAACAGCCGCCCCAGGCCTTCGCCCAGCGCGGAACCTTTGGTGAAGAGGTGGTCGTCGGTAATGAGGTCGAGTTCGCGTAGAAACTCGCGCGCGTTGAAATTGATTTGTTCGTTGCCTTTCTTAAACTTGTCCAGCTCTTCCAGCACAACGATGGGCAAGTAGATGTCGTTCTCTTGAAAGTTCTTCAGACAGTTGTAGTCGTGAAGGATGACGTTCGTGTCAATCACGAAATTTTTCTTAGCTCCCATGATATTATGATGTATTAGTTAATATATTTGCAGCCGCTAAAATAGTAAAACAAGATGAACTATCAAGAAACAATCAACTATTTATTTGAGAGTGCTCCCATGTTTCAGCAGGTTGGAGGCGCTGCTTATAAAGAAGGATTAGAGAATAGCCTGCTGCTGGACAAACACTTAGGGCATCCTCATCGACGCTACAAGACCATCCACGTGGGCGGCACCAACGGCAAAGGTTCCGTTTCGCACCTGCTGGCCGCCACTTTCCAGTTGTCCGGCTATAAGACCGGGCTTTACACCTCTCCCCACCTCGTCGACTTCCGCGAACGCATCCGCGTGAACGGCGTGCCCATCTCCGAAGAGGCCGTTGTCGACTTCGTGGCAAAGCATCGCGACTTCTTTGAACCCCTCCACCCCTCGTTCTTTGAACTGACCACGGCTATGGCCTTCGACTACTTCGCCCAAGAGATGGTCGACGTGGCCATCATCGAAGTGGGCATGGGCGGACGCCTCGACTGCACCAACATCATCACCCCCGTGATGAGCATCATCACCAACGTCAGCATGGACCACATGCAATACTTGGGCAACACCATCGAAGAGATTGCCCGCGAGAAAGCCGGTATCATCAAGACTGGGGTGCCGGTGGTGCTGGGCGATACCGACCCGGTGTTAGTCCGTGTGGTCGGTGAGAAGGCAAAGGAAATGAACGCCAATGTGGTGACGACAAATCTCGATATTGACTCGTCCGAACCGTTAAATCCGAACCGTATAGGGCTTTATCAGCTGAAGAACATAGCCACGACTATTTGCGCCTTGGCATTGTTGCAACAAGATTTTGGCATCTCGTCCGATATAATAGGCAAATCGTTTGAGCACGTGCACGAACTGACGGGCCTGATGGGGCGGTGGCAGAAGCTGTCGGACAGGCCGACGCTGGTGTGCGACGGCGGACACAACGCAGCGGCCATGAAATGTATCGCCGAGCAACTGGAACTGTTGTTGGAAGAGGGCCGCAAGCTGCACATCGTGCTCGGTATGAGTGAGGATAAGGATGTGGAGGCTGCCACAGCCTGTCTGCCCGACGATGCCGAATACTACTTTACGCAAGCCTCGGTGAAGCGCGCCTTGCCTGCGGAGAGTTTGCAGATAAGAGTTGCCGAATGGGGACTGCAAGGTGCGTGCTATCCCGACGTGGTGAGCGCCGTGCGGGCGGCACAAGAAAAAGCCTCCCCCGAGGACTTCATCTTCGTGGGAGGCAGCAGCTTCGTGGTGGCCGACCTGTTATCGCACCGCGATGCACTTCTTGTCTCGTCGGTGTCACAATCCGAATAAGGTGAAAAAGATAGTTATTTCCCCTGTTATCGGACGGTCTCACATATTTTGATTAGTTTTGCAAATTGATAGCCACATCCAATTGTTTATGAAACCAAAGATAACACATGTAGATTGTTTTGCTGGTCCTGGAGGTATCTGCACGGGGCTTCATGCTGCAGATATTGAAACACTTGTAGCCATAGAATACATAAAAAGTTGTTGCGACACCTATAAGGCCAATCACCCGAAAGTACATGTTATCCATTCTGACATACGTCACGTGACAGAAGAACAAATTTTGCCGTTTATACCCAAAGACGGAGTTGATTTGGTTACATCAGGGATGCCCTGTGAGACATTCTCTACCGCAGGAAACACTTCCCGTTCGTTTTATGATGACAGGCAAGTACTTTATCGTGAAGGGATTAGGGTGGCAAGGATATGCAACGCAAAAATGCTTCTTTTTGAGAATGTACCTGGCATTACATCTAAAAGGGTTTCGACAGACTCTAAAGATTTAATTGTCGACCAAATAAAACAAGAGCTAATAGAAGCTGGCTATGGCAATTTCAAGGAGATAGTCTTGGATGCTACGAAATTCGGAGTTCCGCAGAAGAGGAATAGATTCTTTATTTTGGCGTGCAGGTTCTCGGATTGGGATTTATCCATGCCCACTGATTTCCGCGCATCGGCCACAGTGAAGGATGCATTAGCCGGATTACCTGATGTGATAGCCAATACCAATATAGAAGGCACAGCATATACGGAAGAAGAATCTGAGTACAGCAAACTTATGAAAGATAACAAGTTTTGGAAACGTGGAAAACTTCCGATCGATAGGATAACAAACCATTTACCAATGAAACACCGGGCAAGTACCATAGCAAGGTTCGCTTTGTTAAAACCAGGCGATAGTCTAAAATCTCTTTTTGATAGATACATCGGAAAAGAAAGAGAAGCATTGCAAGAACAAAGGATTTTGCCGAAGAAGATGTTTATTAAGCGGAACTTCCGTCTTATTTGGGATGAACCTTCTCCCACAGTCACCAGCCACTGTTTAGATGAATTTGTACATCCCGTTTCAAATAGGGCACTAACAGTTAGAGAATGTGCAAGGTTGCAATCTTTTCCCGATTCTTATGTCTTTGCCGGCGGCCCGTACATTGTTCCTCATATCGATAAAACTGTTCAAGACAAATATGAACAGATAGGTGATGCCGTGCCTCCGTTGTTAGCATACGCTTGGGGAT
>JAISIN010000113.1 GCA_031262085.1 Prevotellaceae bacterium | reverse complement strand
CTTGATGATTTGCTGGAGAGTCTGAATCTGTCGTTTGGAACCGACATTTCGAGATACAAATTAGATAAAGAATAAACAATGAGACATAATAAGAAATTCAATCATTTGGGTCGTACTGCTTCTCACAGAAGTGCCATGTTGGCAAACATGGCGTGTTCTTTGATCAAGCACAAAAGAATCACTACGACCGTTGCCAAAGCAAAGGCTTTGAAGAAATTCGTAGAGCCTTTGTTGACTAAAGCCAAAGAGGATACAACCAACTCCCGCCGCGTGGTGTTCAGCAACCTGCAGGATAAGTATGCCGTTACGGAATTATTCAAGGAAATTTCGTTGAAGATTGCCGATCGTCCGGGTGGATATACCCGCATCATCAAGACCGGTAATCGCCTTGGCGACAATGCCGAGATGTGCTTTATCGAGTTGGTCGATTACAACGATAATATGTTGAAAGAGAAAGTCGTGAAGAAAACCCGCACGCGTCGTTCGCGCAAGAGCACCGGTACTACCGATGCTGCTTCGGGCGTAGAAGATGCTCAGGTTGTCGACGACGAGCCGAAGGCAGAATAACCGTATATCAGAAGTTTGAGACGATAGATACTCAAACTAACATATAGCCACAAAGAAACCGCCCCCACGAAGGGCGGTTTTTTGTTAATATAGCCCGAAAACGCTTCTTCTTCTAAAAGATTCTATATATTTGTAGCATTACTACTTTTTTATTCCTCTCTCTTCATGGAAAACTCAAGTTATATTATGCGCGAAATTACTCCGTTGTCGGACCGCGATTGCTTTTACATAGCCGACCGGCACAAGACGGAGTTTACTTACCCTATTCATTGTCATGCCGAGTTCGAGCTGAACTTTACCGAGCATGCTTCGGGTGTGCGTAGAGTGGTGGGCGACTCGACCGAGGTGATCGGTGACTACGACTTGGTGCTCATCACCGGCAAAGAGCTGGAACACGTGTGGGAGCAGCACGAATGTACCTCGAAAGAGATTCGTGAAATTACGATTCAGTTCTCGCCCGACCTGTTTTTCAAGAACTTCATCAACAAGAACCAGTTCGAGAGCATCCGGCACATGCTGGATATGGCGCAGCGCGGGCTAAGTTTCCCCATGCAAGCCATTATGAAAGTCTATAACTGGCTCGATTCGCTGGCGTCCGAAGAGCAGGGGTTCTATGCCGTGATGCACTTCTTACGCATCTTGTACGAATTGTCGCAGTACGATGCACAAGTTCTGTCGAGCACCTCGTTTGCCAAAATCGAAGCGCTGTCAGAGAGTCGTCGGGTGCAGAAGGTGCAGAAATATATAGCCGAGCATTACCAGGAAGAGATCCGGCTGAACACGCTTGCCGACAGTGTGGGCATGACGCCGGTCTCTTTCAGCCGCTTTTTCCATCTGCGCACGGGGAAGACGCTCTCCGATTATATCATCGACATCCGTATTGGGTATGCCACACGATTGCTGGTCGATTCGGCACGCACGGTGGCAGAGATCTGCTACGATTGCGGGTTCAATAATCTGTCGAACTTCAACCGGATTTTCAAACGCAAGAAAGGGTGTTCGCCCAAGGAGTTTCGTGAGCACTACCGGAAGAAGAAGGTGGTGATTTAACCGGGTAATACCGGTACCGTCAGGAAGTGCGTTTCAGGGAAATGTGTTGCCAACCACGTCTGTATATATTGTCGGGTATCTTCCTGTATCGTTGTATCCTCTACCGTGGGGTAGAGGTTGTAGAGCACCGTGTGCAGCCGGATGTTGCGGCGTGCAATGGCTTCCAAACTGAGCAGCGTGTGATTGATGCTGCCCAGTTTGCCCGATGTGACGAACACAAGCGGATACTGCTTTTCTACCATGTAATCAATAGTGAGACAGGTCTCTGTCAGCGGTACCATCAATCCGCCGGCGCCCTCTACCAGCACGATGTCGTAACGACGAGCCAGTTCGCGGGTGGCTCGGTCAATCTTGTCAAAGTCGATGGCGCGTTGGTCGATGCGTGCAGCCAAGTGCGGCGAGCAGGGATATGAGAATATTTCGGGCATTGTCAGTCCCAGCCGGTCTTCTTCGGTGTATCCGGTTCCGGTGAGTCGACGGTGCAGATCGATGTCTTCCGAGTGCCCGACGTTTCCGGTTTGCACGAGCTTTTGCGTAATCACGCGCTTGCCCTGTTGCACCAGTGTGGCAGCCAGCCAGGCGGTGCAGTACGATTTGCCGGCATCGGTATCAATGCCACTCACAAAGTAGATGTTTGTTTGCATAAATGATGTTTTTTAATACCCTCTGAACACGTTATCGCGTTCTTTTTTGCGCAATGATATAGATCGGATGATACGTCAGCGCCACCTCGCCCGTCTCCGGATTGCCGAATTGCTGCCGGTATCGATCCGTAAATTGTTGTAGTCGTCCGCGCGTCCATACCACTTTCTCGGTTCCGGTAACGCCGGTCTGTTGCAGATGGCGCAACACGTCGGTCGGGGTCGAAAAAGAGAGCGTAACCGTCTCCTCCTCGGCGTGCAGCAGGGTGTAGCACGACGACGTCAACAGGTCGTTCAGCTCATCCATCGAGAGATAATCCAGTCCGTTTCCCGTCGTGGTACGTACCTCTTGCATGTTTCGGTGCCCGAAGGTACTGAACGCCAGATACCCGTCGGCAGTCAGGCAGTGGTGGCAGCGTCCGAAGAACTGTTCCGGTGCGTCGAACCACTGCAGGGTGGCACACGAGGTGATGGCATCTGTGTCGGCGGGGAATGTCAATGTCTCGGCGTCGCCGGGCACAAATCGGGTGGTCGGCATTTTGAGTAGCGGCGCGACGCACTCTTCCATCTCGGGGCAGAGGTCGTTGAGCAGCAGCCGGTCGGGATGCAGAGCCTGTTGCAGCAACCGTGAGTAGCTGCCGGTTCCGCATCCGAACTCAACCACGCGGCGCAATGGTCGGGCAGCGGTGTGAGTAAGCAGCAGACGTAGCATCTTTTCTGCCATCTGCTGCTGCACACGGGCTTCGCGCGTATAGCTGTTGCGGGCGCGTGCGAAGCGTTGGGCGATGAGCGGTTTGTTATGTTGTTTCATGAATCACTTTCAGCATGCCGCAGGTGAGCTTATGCAGTTGCTCCGGCTCTATGATGTAGGGCGGCATGATGTAGACCAACCGTCCGAAGGGGCGCAGCCACACCCCCTCGTTGACAAACCGGCGTTGCATCTGCTCCATGTTTACTTCTCTCTTCATCTCTATCACGCCGATGGCGCCCAGTACGCGCACATCTGCTACCTGCTCCCACCGGCTTGCCTCGCGGAGTTCCTCTTTGAGCTGCGCCTCGATGCGTGCCACCCGCTCGTGCCACCGATATTCGGGCGACGTGAGCAAGCGAACCGAAGCGCAAGCCACCGCACATGCCAGCGGATTGCCCATAAACGTAGGTCCGTGCATAAAGACACCCGGCGCCGCATTCGAGATGGTGTCTGCCACCTCGTTGGTGGCAAGCACAGCCGATAGCGTCATATATCCGCCCGTCAGCGCTTTGCCGATGCACATAATATCGGGTGCGACGTCGGCATGTTCGCAGGCAAAGAGCTTGCCGGTGCGTCCGAATCCGGTGGCTATCTCGTCGAATATCAGTAAGATGTTGTACTTTTGGCAGATACGTTTCGCTTCGCGCAGATATTGGGGATGGTAGAACCACATACCTCCGGCTCCCTGCACCACCGGCTCGAGGATGAGCGCTGCCAGCGTGTCGTGGTGTGCTTCGATGAGCTGCTCCAGTTCGGCGGCATCGTCGGGCAGCCACTCGCCGTCGAAGCGCGAACGCGGTTGCGGCGCGAAGTAGCGCGCGGGCAATGCCGTTCCGAACAGTGCGTGCATGCCCGTGACGGGGTCGCACACCGACATGGCGTTCCACGTGTCGCCGTGGTATCCGCTGCGAATGGTCGCGAAGTTCTGCTTTTGCGCCAAGCGGCTGTCGGCAGTGAGTTGGCTCTTGGCATACCAGTATTGCACTGCCATCTTCATCGCCACCTCGACAGCCACCGACCCCGAATCGGCGTAAAATATCTTCTGCATGACATGAGGTGCCAGCGACAGTAGCAATTTGCCCAGTTCAATGGCAGGGTCGTGCGTCAGTCCGCCAAACATCACGTGTGCCATCTGTTCGGTCTGCTCCTTCACGGCTTGGTTCAGCACGGGATGGTTGTAGCCGTGTAGCGCGCACCACCACGATGACATTCCTTCGATGAGCCGTCGCCCGTCGTCGAGCGTGATCGTCACTCCGTCGGCGCGCTTCACTTTATACACCGGCAGCGGATGGCTGGTCGACGTGTAGGGGTGCCACAAATGTTCGCGGTCGAACTGCGAATCGGGAAAGCGGTAGCCGGCTTCGCGGATGAGCCGCTTGTCGTCGGATACCTGCGAACCGAGGGTGGTGAGCATGTCGCCTACGATGGCAGAGTTGATGCCGATGTGCAGGGCACGTTCGACTGCCGCGGTCGACATTTGCGCTCGTCCGCCGGCAAAACGCAGGAAGGCGGTGGGGTTGATAAATCGGAACAGAGCAATGGTGGTGAGTATCTCCTCTTGGGTGAGGGCAGGCTGCTTCTCTAACGGGGTGCCGACGATGGGTTGCAGCAGGTTGATGGGGATGGACGGCACTTCGAGTTCGCGAAGTGTGAAAGCAAATTCGATGCGTTGTTTCATCGTTTCGCCCATGCCGATGATGCCGCCGCTGCATATCTCCATGCCGGCTTCGCGGGCGGCGCGAAGTGTTTTTATTTTATCTTCGGTGGTGTGGGTGCTGCACAGGGTGGGGAAGTAGCTTGGTGCCGTTTCGAGGTTGCAGTGATAGCGTGTGACGCCTGCCGTGTGCAGGGCGCGCAACTCGTCTTTGTCGAGCAGTCCCAGCGAGGCGCAGATGCGTATTGAGCTGTTTTGTCGCATGTATCCGACTGATTCGCAGGCTTTCTCCAGATTCTTCCGGGAGAGTTTTCGTCCGCTGGTGACTAACGAGAAGCGGGCTACGCCTTGTGCCTGATTGGCTTGTGCATGTCGCAGGCACTCTTCTTTGTCGACCATGTCGTAAACGTCGGCTTGTGTGTGGTAGTGCGCCGACTGTGCGCACCATTGGCAATTTTCGGGGCATCGTCCGGAGCGTGCATTGATGATGGAGCACATATCGAACTCTTGCGACGCCCTTTCTGCGGTGATGGCGTGTGCGGCTTCGTACAGAGCCGCTTTGTCGGGTTGTTCAGCCAGCCATTCGGCTTCTTGCACGGTTATGGCTATGCCTCCCAACACCTTGTCTTTCAGTTGTTCTATCGTCATATGGGTTGGAATAAGAAATGTATGGTTCTGTTTGGCAAGCGAGCTGTCTGCCACGCTTTTCGAGAGTGTGCCGATGGTGATGCATTTGCCCAGACCGGCAAACACAGCATAGCCCTTCCGGCTCCATTGCCGGAAGCGCAAGCTTGCAGGGTGAATGGGCGTGTGGTGTCTCATCACTCCTTCTCTCCGAATGCCAGGTCACCGGCATCACCCAGTCCGGGCACAATATACGAGTGGGCATTTAGCTCCGGGTCGATGGCGGCGCACCACACGGTGGTTCTATCGCTGGGGAAGGTCTGCACGATGTGCTCTACCGCCTGTTTGCTGGCAATGATGGAGGCTACGTGTATCTCGGCAGGGGTGCCTTTGGTGAGCATGGCGCGGTAGCTCAGCTCCATGCTTCCGCCGGTGGCGAGCATGGGGTCGGTGATAATCAGTGTTTTGCCGTCGATGCGTGGCGATGCGATGTATTCAATGTTGATGTCGAACTTCAGCGTGTCCTTGTATTTCCGGTAGGCAGACACGAAGGCATTTTCGGCGCAGTCGAGGTAGTTGAGGAACCCTTGGTGAAAGGGCAGTCCGGCACGCAGGATGGTGCTGATGACCAACCGGCTGTCGGGGGTAGAGACGGTGGCAGTGCCCAGCGGTGTTTCGACAGGTTTGGGTGAGTAGGCAAACGATTTGCTGATTTCGTAAGCCATGATTTCGCCGATGCGTTCTATGTTACGGCGGAAGCGAAGGCGGTCGTTCTGTATCTTAACGTCGCGTATCTCGGCGATGTACTGATTCAGAATGGAGTTGGTCTCGGCGAAGTTTATAATTTTCATACGATCAATGCGATGTTTCTAAGTAGTCGGGCGCAAAATTACAACTTTCTGCAGGAATACGGGCGCTCTTTCTTTAAATATGTTCGGGAAGGGAGTGAATAGAGGGGGCGATCGTTTATCTGACGGGGTTGGGAGTAGGGTGGATATGTCGGTGTGAGGATGGGTGTGCGATTGGGCTAAAACACCGTCTGGGAGGGGGATGTAGCGGGTTTTGTTCTGTTTTTGTAGGCGTCTAACGGCCGTTGGACGCGCGTACAACGGTGGTTAGACGGGCGTACAACGGTCGTTGGACGGGCGGCTAACGGTGGTTGGACGGGGAGGATGGGGCGGTGTTGAGGGGGGTATGACGGGGGGTGAGAAACTCAAGAAGTATACCGTCGATGGAATGTGTTCCGAAGATTTATATATGCAGATTTGTATATATGCAAAATCGTATATATCCTTGTCGCCTAAATGAATATAGTATATATGAAGACAGAACAGAAAATCTCGCTTAAAGCAGGTCCACCGATAGAAGGGAATGATTTCTATAGGAGAACATCTGAATTAGAATACGCATGGAAATATTAACCTGAATTCGGGATAATTCTCTTTCACTTTTGCACAGACATGTAGAGTTAGATGTAGTTACGCGCATCCACTCCGTAGGAACTACTTTTCCAACTGATTACCAGTTTATAAATAAAAGCGATGTATTAGAACAGGCAGATGCTGCCCGTGCATTTCTTCCATATCAAACTTGATAGCAGGCTTCTTCTCAAAGAAAGAATAGGCTACAATCGCACCAAGTAAATTCATCAGGAAGTTTATTATGCTTCGATGTCTCGAATGTTCCACTTGACAGATATTCTTGAGTTCATCGTTGATAGTTTCTATAACCGAACGTTTACGAAGCAATATCTTATCCCTCATACTCATCAGCTTATTCTTCATATTGCTCTTGATGCCGGTAACCAAATGAATGCAATCATTGAGAAGCATATCGAATAGTTTTTTGGGTATTCTGAACTTTCGCAAGTGTTCTATGGTGCCAAATCCTTGGCGTAAAGTTGGATGATCTATATTGTCTTGTAAGCACTCCTTTGCCCCTTTACGAAGGAAGTGCTTACAAGGCTGTGAGGGAAGGAATCAGTTAGCGGCTTTGTAATGGTTCTCTTCCAGCATCCGCAGCACATTGCTTTCCCGGTAGAGGATCTTGCCACCCAGCTTGATGTAAGGGATTACTCGTTTGTCTCTGTATTCCTGTAAAGTGCGGGGTGCGAGATGGAGTGCCTTGCATACTTCCCCGTTATCCATGTAACGCCACCCGTCAATGCGGGCTTCTGCTGCATTATCGTTTTCTCTATGGCATCAAACATTTCGTCCAACGCCCGAAAGAAGTCTTTTATCTCAGGTGACTTCTCATCTAATATCTGTATATTCATCTTGTTTATCTGTTTACAACCTTTCAAGTTTGTCAAGCCTCGATCTTTTAAGTTTGTTGGTTTTCCAAACTTCAAGTTTGAATGAGAAGCTGCTCTCTTACAAACTAGTCGCAAAGAAAGGCTGAAAACAGACATGAAACCTTTCTTGACTTCAGTCGGCAGCCTGTGGCAGCCGTTGTCTACCCAAAGTTGGGAAGCCCAATTCCCTCTAAAAAGTCCGCCAAAGAATGGCGGATGGAGATTGTCGCGGGACAATGGTAAGTTGTGTTCCGAGCAGTTTGAAACTTCGTTAGCTGCTCGAAACCACTTGCCCCGATGCCCGTCGTAGGGCACGGGGAGCATTTCACTCCAAAGTCGTGAAATGGAGAGTAAAATCATAGTCTTTTGTCGCCTCCGGCGATTACTTTATCGAATGCTTTCTTGTCCCAATAGTCACCGTGGCTCTCTACAAATGTTCTTACATCGGACGCTTTGTAGTATATCTTTTGCCCGATGGTGATATAGTGAATTAGTCCCTCGCTGCGGTAACGTTGCATAGTTCGCTTGCTGATGTGGAGCATCAGGCAAGAGGTCTTGGTTGTCAAGTAGCTTCTCTTCGTCCCCGAATACTTCGTCGGTGTTGATGAGCAAGCGAATGTCTTTGCCCAGTTCATTCAGTTTATGGAGTAGTTTCTCCATCCATTTCTGGAAATTGTCGTTATCTACGTACATATCTTTAGGTATCATTAGTCGCACCAAAATCGGTGCGACCACAAAAGTATATACGGAAAAATCAAAAAGAAAGCAATTAGAGGTAGGTGGCACGGGTTGGCACACCCATGGTATGGGTTGGCTTAGGTGCAACGATTGATGAGTAGCAGAATGAAGCCATAGGTATGTAAAGTGGAGAAAAAAGTTCTACGAAAACAACGGTTATTCTTCTCGTTCCAAAGATAATATATATCTTTGTTGCCAATTTGTAAAAGACATGCAAGCAGCAACAAAAAGTTTTCTAAACACAATACTAAAAACCATCTCCCCCTCTGGATCTGAAGAGGAAGCGTTGGGTGTTTGGGGTAAAGCCATTGCTCCTTACGTGGATGAAGTGTATTATGACGTGTTGGGGAACTTAGTCGCGGTGAAGAAAGGTCATACTGACAAGAAATTGATGTTTGTCGCTCATGCTGATGAAGTAGGCTTTATGCTTAATTATATAGATGATAAAGGTTATCTTTATTTTAGGAAGATAGGTGGCATTGATGTCAATCTGTTGCCCGGTCAAAAAATAGCAATAAATGGTCTTAATGGATTGGTATATGGTGTTATTGGGAAAAAACCTATACATCTACAAAGTAAAGATGAGAATAAACATTCCTTTGATATAGAAGACTTATGGATTGATATTGGTGTAAAGAGTAAAAGTGAAGCAGAACAGCTTGTCGGAGTGGGAAATAGTGCGGCATTTAATGTTGGTATAACGGAACATGGTACACGCATTTCGTCCAAAGCATTAGATGACAGAGTCGGGCTTGCCTCTATGATTGAAGCGGCACAAATACTAGCAAATGAGCCATTAGATGCAGCACTCTACTTCGTAGCATCCGTTCAAGAGGAACTCGGGTCACGCGGAGCACGCACCGTTGTTATGGGAATACAACCGGATGTTTGCATCGCCATAGATGTAACCCATGCAACCGATTACCCCACCATGTCGCCCATCAAATATGGGAACATTGAAATGGGAGCCGGCGTCGTGATCACAGCGGGACCCAATATAAACAAAATCCTCACGGACTTATTACTGAATCTGGTAGACAAAGCCGCCATAGCCTACCAAATAGAAGCGATTTCGCATCCGACAGATACGGACGCAAACCCGATTCAGGTAGCCGGTCAAGGCATTGTAACAGGGCTGCTAAGCATCCCATGCAGATACATGCACACGCCGGTGGAAATGGTTGATTTAAAAGATGTAGAAGCAACAGCTATGCTGATTGTGGAAATGGCGATGCTATCTGCCGATAAGATAAACTTCCAAAAGGTGTTTAAGCCCGAATAAAGGCAACGGAATCAGCTTCCGGAAATAGCGGCTCATGCGCAAAACTCCGTGACAACGACTGTAGCAGTCTGCGGTCGACACATACGTATGTGTGCGTTGTAGACTGTAGCGGTCGGCAAGCAACACATGCGGTCGTGTAAGCTGTAAGATGAGGCAATCGACAGTCGTAAGATGGGCAATCGACACACGTAAGATGGGCAATCTTTCTTTTCGCCCATGTAACAGTTGTATGCAACTTTCTTTTTCTCCATGTAACATGCCCCTCGCTAACCGATTTCCAAATGTCAAATATCAATTGTTAAAATGAAACTTTTCGGTCACGAAAATGAGACAATTTTTGCATCCGATTCACCGCTCCTGCAGGAGAGTTTGCAAAAGTGCCTTCAACCCTTCACCTTTCTTTATAAATGGTTTATTCACAGTGTTTTCCGGTGAAGGATACCCCTATTTTCGTCCTTCACATCCTTCACCCGTTTTTGTGTCACAATTTATCGCAATCCCGCCTGTAAGTTACGCATGTAAGCATTATTCCTCCTGTTGCATTGTTTTATACCCCCGAAATAAGGAGATTTCCCTTTAGTGTCCGAAATAACAAAGGAGCAAATGCGTCCTAATAAAGGAGCTAACGCGCCCTAACAAAGGAGCAAACGGCAAACAACTTTGCGCATAAGCCGCTCTTGGGCTATGCTTGCTATCACAATTTGTATCATTAGCCTTGCTCGCCATGAAATCTTTTGTAACTTTGCGCATCAGTTAACATGATTTGAAATGGAAACAGTACAAGTTAGTTTAAGCAAAAGCGTTGTTGACGAAGCAACAGTGTATGCACACAACAACGGAATTTCTCTATCTGCCATGATAGAGAATTACTTATTGCACGTCACGCATCAAACAAAACCTCTTACACCAAAAAAAGAAAAAGTTGTGCTTCGCGGAGTTGAAATACCGGAGGTTGTGTTAAGCCTTATGGGGGCAGGAGAACCCGTTGAAGACGATGACATAAATGGTCGGAAAGCGTACTATTCTTACTTAGAAGAGAAATATAAATGACCAAAGTATTCGTAGACACTAATGTCGTCATAGATCTGTTGGATCAAAGAGAACCTTTCGTAGAGGCTGCGGCCGTTCTATTTGCTTTGGCGTATCAAAAAAAGATAAAGCTCTACGTCTCCCCATTAACGTATGCGACAGCATCATTTATTCTTCGGAAACGCGGAAGCTATCAAATCAATTCGCTATTAAGTGAATTGCGAAGCCTTTCAGAAGTGACTATTGTAGATGAACAAGTTGTTGATAATGCGTTAACATCCACATTTGCCGACCATGAGGACGCATTGCAACATTATTCTGCATTGACTAAAAAAGTTCACGTTATTATCACTCGCAACACAAAAGATTTTCGGTCTTCCACTATTCCCGTTCTAACTCCCGATGAATTTCTCAATCAGTTGTAAATAGCAACGTAATCCACCAGCGAAGTTCGCCCCCCCCCCCCGACAAGACATGGATGCCGAACCGTCGAGATGGATCCGTAGATTTCTCCGGTCTCTTTTCCGACAAAAAAGCATAGGTCGTTACTGGGTTCTGCGAGTTGAAATCACACATACGTTAAATAACAGTAATTTTTTTTCTTACTGTTTTTTCGGATTAACTCGAAAATGTATCTTTGCAGCAGCATATACACAGCAAAAATCCAATAGAGATGTGGATGTGCTACTTTACATAAGGTAATTCGCTACACGCTGAGTTTTAGACACACCGCAGCTTCGCAGTTTTTCAATTGTCTATGAACTTGGCAATAGTAATTGTTGCTGTTAGGCGTATTACCCCTTGCCGTGATTTGTTGTATATATACTTGTAGTGCGTATCTACGAATTATTAGCATAGGATGGCAAACATGAGATAACTCTGTCTTTTGGGTCGCGAAAATTTTGATGTGTAAAAAGGGGCGATTAGTAAGATTTCCCGCGCTTCTTTGTATAACTTCATTTTATATTATAAACAATGGCATCGGGAACTCTGCCATAGCAAAAGAATGGTAAACCTATATGTATAAAATATCCTGGGACAAAGAGACGGGAGGAGTTCAACTTTACTCGCATGTCCCCCCCGAATCATTGGGGATAGTCCCACGCCCTGTATTTTGGGAGGAACTCGACTTACTAAAACTTTGTCAGCAAGGGTGGACTTATCCCCATTGTGAGGAGCCTATAATGTGGGCTTGTAACAAGCAGTATTTTTATCAAGGCGTACTGCTATTCGAAGTCAAAGGTGCCAATATCTACGATCCAGCCACTGTCATATTGGCAAAGGGCATACAACCTCAGGAACTTCGACCGACCGATGTCGCCGAAATGCTCCGTCGCAATAAGGACTTTCTTTTCCTTATAGAAAGCGAGGCGATAGAATTTATCCGTGACACTTATTTACAATACACATTGGCTAATCGCAGTACAGAGCAAATAGCCGCTAATCAAATAGACTATAACACACTGCTCGAGAAGGCCGAGAAGCGTACCAAGAAGCAAATGGCAATCGTGAAGGAGGGTTGCGATAGCTTCGACATTGTAGCGATGGAGAACGCCAAGAGTGAAGGTAAACGTATCTATCATACAACGAGAATTGACCGTTTTCTTGCTTCTTTCTCAGGTGGTAAAGATAGCCAAGTAGTACTCGACCTCTGCACCCGTGCTATTCCTTCAACCGACTTTGAGGTGGTATATAGCGATACCGGTTATGAATTGCCTACATCTTTGTCACTTTACTGGCAGACGCAGCAACATTACACTTCGCTTTATCCCGATTTGAAGTTTTCCGTAGCTCGCAATCACGAGACAGTACTCAACTATTGGGATCAAATTGGCATACCTAGCGACACGCATCGTTGGTGTTGCTCGGTGATGAAAACCGCTCCACTCTATCGCATGTTTAAAGTGGAAGGAACGAATAAACAGGCAAAAGTGTTAGCATATGAAGGGACACGCTCTGAAGAGAGTATGCGCCGTTCAAAATATAATCGAATAGGCAAAGGGGTTAAACACAAT
Source organism: Prevotellaceae bacterium (assembly GCA_031262085.1). Lineage (GTDB taxonomy): Bacteria > Bacteroidota > Bacteroidia > Bacteroidales > Bacteroidaceae > Bacteroides. Next base: position 11,001 of record JAISIN010000113.1, on the reverse strand, counting down.
GTGGTTATCAATGCTCGCCCTATTTTAGAGTGGAATACAACCGAGATATTCCTTTACTTACTCAAATATAATCTGCCTATTAATTTAGCCTATCGTATGGGAAAACCACGTGTAGGATGTTTGATATGTCCATTCTCATCTGAATGGGATGATATGATTATGAGTCGCATGTTTCCAAAGAATTTGCAACCATTTCTCTCACGTATAGAAGATTGGGCTAATTCGAGAAATATCCCCAATAAGGATGAATATATTAAGGGGCATAAGTGGAAACTTAGAGCAAGTGGAAAGTTTATAAAATCGTCTTCTACTGTATTATTCAAACAAGATAAAAACAACTTGATAGCAAAAGTTACAGAAGCAAAACAAGATTTTTTTGTTTGGATAAGTACTCTTGGAAAAACAAATATAAGCAAAAAAGAAGATTTCGTTGTTGGTGAATTGAAATATAAAGATAACATCTACAAGTTCGATATTACGTACCATGATTCAGCAAAGCAGAACTATACGGTTCACTTTTACAGCATTTCAGATTTAACCTTTATCGGCTTGCTGAAAAGGGTTCTTTATAAAACCACCCACTGTATTCAATGTGAAGCATGCGAGGTTGAATGCCCGACAGGTGCACTTAGTGTTTATCCTACAGTAAAAGTTGACAACACGAAATGTATTCACTGCTGCAAATGTTTAAATTTTCACAATAAGGGCTGCGTTGTGGCCGACTCATTAAGTATGACACAAAATTATAATGAAAAATTGACTGGTATCAGCGCTTATGGTACTTTCGGATTTCGTGATGAATGGTTAAACGAGTTTTTTATTAATCATGAAGATTTTCGGACTAATAATTCACTCGGAAAAAAACAAATTCCATCTTTCAAAAGTTGGCTAAGAGACTCAGAAATCATTGACAATAGAGGGAATATTACACCTTTAGGAGAGTTATTAGCTCAAATGTATCAAAACATGCCAGATATTGTGTGGGAAATAATATGGATTAACTTGACATACAATTCTCCACTTATAAAATGGTTCGTCAATAATATCAAGGTAGGAACAATTTATTCAAAGAAATTATTATTAAGCATATACGAAGAGCAGTACAGCGAAGGCTATACAACATTCAAATATTCGTTAGATGCATTGTATAACACTCTGACATCTTCACCTATTGGGGTAAACTTCCATCAAAAGGAAGAATTATCCAAATCTGATGATATTAGAAAGTCTCATAACGATATAAGTGATGCAGCTGTCGCCTATTCATTGTATAAATATGGTAAAACACATTTCATAAAATCATTTAGACTTGACGATATTTACAATAGTAGCGATGGGACAGGCATTCTTTTTGAGTTTGGAATTGACAAAGTTGGCTTGGAAAAAACTTTAAGAACTCTCGACACATTAACCCCAAGAGTTCTAACTGCCGAATTAAATATGGGGCTTGACAACATCACATTGCACGACAATATGGATGTGATAACAGTTCTCAAACAATTAGCAGAATAGATTAGCAATAACAATATATCGAAAACAAGTAATGATATGGCGACAAAATATTCTGATTTTATCACGATACGTGAATCAAAACCTGCCTATAATATAGGAAGGGAAGAAAAAGGAGAATGGGAAACCTTTATCCCCAACGAACAATTTAATGGAATCCTGCAAAAGGTGATTAGTGCCGTTCGCAACAATGACAAAGATGTCCACAAGTCATTCTGGATGGACGGCACGTATGGTACCGGTAAGAGTCATGCCGCGGCCGTAATCAAACATCTGTTGTGTGATGAGGTGGACGATATTCGCGAGTATGTAGATACAGAGTATGCCGCTCAACGTTACGATATGCTACGCCAATCTATTTATGATATACGGAAAACCAAACGTTTGTTTCCTGTCAACCTATATGGCACAGAATCAATCGCCCATAAAGAAGACTTCTCTCATCGCTTACAAAGCGCCATTAAGAAAGCACTAAAAGCCGCCGGACTGACTAATTTCTTTGTGAAGACTGATTTTGACGACTATGCTGACCATGTGGAGAGTGAACCAACATTTTGGGAAGACATAATTGTTCAAAACCCCAAGTTGGAAGCCTATGCTTCTGATGTAAAGACGTTGGCAGGCAAATTGCGCGCGGCAGACACCTCCATTCTTACTCAAGTAAAGATGGCATTAGCAGACCGACGTATGGATATCCGATTGAATAGCGCAAACATTTGTGATTGGTTTTTTGAAGTGCAGGATAAATTGGAGGAAAACACAGATTATTGCGGTCTACTCATCATATGGGATGAATTCACTGATCTAATGAAATCAGATATGGGACCTAGTTTATTGGTGGAGCTGCAAAAGATTACGGAGCAGGCTATGGAGACCTGCAACAACAGTTATTTCTTTTTTGTGTCTCACCCTTCGGCACTGAACAAATTGGATGCTCAAGAACGCACCAAAACCACCGGTCGCTACCACTACAAGAAGTACAACATGGAGACGGTATCGGCCTTCAAAATTATGTCGCGTAAGCTCCGCATAACAAACCCTGAAGGGTACAAGGAATTGACTACAAGATTCTTCGAGTTTCATAAAGGATTGCTATTACGCTATGCAAAAGGTAGTAATAACATGGAGGATACAATGACCGATTTGACCAACCTCTACCCCATCCATCCGGCGACAGCCAATCTTGCTACCTACTATGCGCGCGTGGTGGGTTCTTCGTCTCGAAGTGTATTTGAGTTTATTGGCGCTAATCAAGCCGTACGTGATTTCTTGGAGAGTAAAGAACGATTTGACGTTCGCGATACGATTACCGCAGATTACCTTTGGGATTACGTTATAGAGGTATTCAACGAGGACCATATCCGCTACGGAGCCGTGACGGAGCGTTTTAACTCCTATAAATTGCAAGTACAGAATCAAGGAGCGGATACCTTTGTGGTATTTAAAGGCATCTTACTACTCAATGCACTTAATAATGTTGCGAGCAACGAAACTGTTACACCTAGTGAAGAAAATGTAAAAAGCCTATTTGTGGGCACACACATAGAACCGCGCATAAATGACATTCTGAATTGGCTTAATGATAACAGCATTATCCAGCGAGCACCAGGTGGCATCTTTTCTATCCAATTCTCCGCCCTTCCCCCCAAGGAAATTGAGGAAATTAAACAGGAAATGAAAGCGCAATTCAAATATACGTTCCAACTTGCTACTTACGGGCAAGAAGTGTACAACGCATTCGATATGCTGACCGCTAACGTTATCCGACCAACTAAAATAAATTTTTATTCACTTTATACCAATGAACCAGCATTGCTTCACCAAATAGAGAATAGCATGGAAAACGCCAAGAGCTATGAGCTATACTTGGCGGTGATGCTAGGACGTAACGATGCTGAAACAAATGAGTTGAAAGTCATTGCGGCAAGAGCCACAGGCGACGAGCGTTTTGCAAATGTAGCATTCATGGTGTTTGAAGCCACTTTCGGTGATGATAATTATGAACGTTTTATTGAATATATGGCTAATGCCCAATGCGCTGCTCGACATAATTTAGCCGACCAGCGAGCTGCTCACGACAAGAATGCACAGACCATGATTTCCGATTGGATGAAAGAGGTACGTCGTAGTAACTTCACAGTATATGAAAAAGGAAGATGTGAAATATTTTCTACTATGAAGCTGACTCAAGCCCTCAACGAGAGTATTGCCCCTATGGTGTTTAGCCACGGTGCGGAGACATTGGATTTATTACGCACACGTGCCCCCAGAACATTTTGGAGGAATCAGCAAGCCAAAGAAACGGCCAAAAACATACTAATGTTCAATACGTATGATGAAGTCATCAGTAAAGCAATTGGTCCGGCATTGCCGCTGAAATTTTTATTCCAAGATGCCGTTGATGAGAATCTTAATTGGAAAGACGATGTGGACAAAGAGAATCATCCTTTGTATTTGGTTAGTGATTTTGTGAACCGCAAGATCAAGTATGCAGATAAGGCGAGAGAGTTTAATTTCGCCGAGAAATTCATTGAACTAACTCGCGCGCCGTACGGTCTATTCCCCTCGTATGCAGGCATCTCCATGTTGGCTTTTGCCATGCGCCCGTGGATTAATAAGATATATGCCACAGATGGTAAGCCTCGACTAGCTCAACACTTGGTTGATGATGTGATGGAAACATTTAAATCGTGGGAAAGCGGCAAAACAAGCAATAAAATTACTTTCACATTCGAGACTAAAGAAGCAGGACAATTAAGCAAGCGGTTGATTAAGGTCTTTAAACTGACATCTATGAAGACTTATTCGGACATCAGCAGTTTGAAAGATGCCCGTTGGGCTATTTCTCACGAATATACAACAGAAAAAGGTTATCCACTATGGACGCTGAAATATGCTGATGGCGTAAACGAAGAATTAGCCTTGTTAATTGATAAAATTGTAACCATTTCGCTTGATGCTAATATTAATAAGAATCCGGCGTTGATGAATGATGCTCTTGATTTGTTAAGTCGTTATGAGTTTGAGCTTCCTATGTTGCTTAATCGCAATACCGCATTTGAGGAAGGGTATCACAAGTATCTGAAGTCGAATGATATTGTAGCGCTGGATGATGAACATTTATCGGATGCCAAAACTTACATCAAACAACATTTGCCAGGAGAAATAGGTCTTTGGACAGAAAGAGAAGTGAATGATAAACTGAAAGACTGGAAGCTGTCACAGACTCAGACTCCAACACCAATACCTCCAACCCCTCCCACACCTGATCCTCCAATTCCGGTAGCACCACCAAATACGTCCCAATCTCCATCGCCGACAAAAGTGGAGGAAGCGATGCAATGTATCAAGAGTATTAGTTCACTGGCTGAAGCACAATGTCTGTTAGAACAACTATGTAGTTTGGGATACGAAGATGTTCTTAATGTCATTTTAGAAAATTAGCACATGAATAAGGATTTCGCTCATATTAATCTTCTAATAGAAGAGGTGAAGAGGGATAAAACCAGCGAAGGAGCCAATTCCTCGATACTGAACCGTTATCCAATCCGTTTTATCCTTTTTGACAACTTTACCGACTCAAAGGAGTTTGTGAACGAGTTGATAGAACTTGGCGTAACCAAGATGCAGAAAATTGTGGACTGGATGGATAAAAAATATCCAGATCAAATGCTGACACATACCTATTTGGCTGATTGCATAAAACAATATATCACGGACAATAGCAATTCTGATTGTATTATTGTGCCTTTTTCAGAATTGGCTCGATTCTATAATAATCGTACTGCTAAAGAATTTGACGCTTTGGTAAGCGATATCAAAGGGACGCAAGCGACCGCCGCAGGCTTTAATCATCACCAACGCATTTACATTCCAATGATTGGGCAATATGGTAAAATGTCAAAATTCTTTGCTGATACACAGTCTGTGATATGGCATCTCGTTAGTTCCAAGCAAGATGTCGGATATCACATGATTCTTACTCGCAGTACCTACCAAGTGAAAGGATTGGAACGAGAGTTTACCATTGTGCCCAGCATTACAGATTGGCTGAAAGTTTGGCGCGATGACGAGGTAAAGTCAGACATCATTAGTACCTCCCATTCTATCTATGCTTTTGCAGACAATGCACTACCGGATAATGCGCTTAGCTATACCGTTTGTAACAATGCCTATGAGTTTCTAACGAAAGGATTACATCTTGATTTTGGCGAGATTAGCAATTATAAAGAAGATGCTGGTAATTGGGAAAAATTGGCTCGGGAAATCGAGTACAAAAATTTTTCGTTTGAAAAGTTTTTCAATAAGTATTTCGACATATTTGACTTGTCAGACTACTCTGTTTTTATAAAGGCATGGTTCGAAAATTCGGAAGACTTTAAGCGTTGGTTATTGACTACCTATTATACCAAACGTTTCTGCAACAACGGCTATATTTGTCGATTGTTACGTGAATGCCACTCCTATAGTAATCAAGAGTTAATATCAACTGCCGCTTTGTACATCTTTGACATAGAACATCCGGAAGAGTATTTAGATGAACGCGCCGAGATTTTGAACTATGCCAAGAAGAATAAGATACAGCTGACGGACGATGTGGAAGATAAGTTGAGCCGAAAGATAGAGAATCTCTCTATAGAGAAAGGATATGAAACAGCTTTACGTTATGTTACCAGGCTATCCATGAGTGAAAAAAAACTTTTGATAAACTGGATCGCCGACGGTCATGTTGCTGTCAACAGATTGGTTGAACTCTATCCAGAACTTTATAGCTATATGGAAAAGAGTTGCGGTATCAGTAATACTCAACTGCAATGGGTATTAGACTATATGGATGCATACAAACAAGCTAAGTTGGTCAACAAATATACGGATAGTGTAAAAAAAATCTTAGACGAACGGAATGCAAACAATGTTACATTCAGCTCATGGTATAATCAATTCCGCACTATCCGTACCGAGCTAAGTGGTCGAAAAGACATTGAAGTATTCTACTGGATTGATGGTCTGGGAATTGATTGGATACCATTTATTATACAGCTTGTCGAGAAGTATAAGAGCGAAGGTGTTTTTGTTAATGATGTGATGGTTGCCCACTCTTTATTACCATCAAAGACTGAAAACAATAAGGCCGATTTATCCAAACTTACGAATGATAATCTATCAAAAAAAGGCGATTTGGATAGTTTTGCCCACAAATGTACCCCCTATCCACAGTATATCATTGAAGAAATGAAGATTGTGGAAACAGCTGTGAAAGAAATCATCTCAGAGCATGCAGGTAAGAAAATTGCCATAGTATCGGATCATGGCTTGTCGTATTTGTCACAAATTAGACCTGGGTACAATATTGGAGGCATAAAGTCAGATCATTATGGGAGATGTGCTATTCGGACAATAGGTGCAATCACACAAGACAACAGATATATCACCTTGGATGATGAGCAAACCATCTGTTCGCTTCGCCATGAATCGCTTGCGGCAAAAATAGCCAATGGACAAGGGTGCCATGGAGGATGTACGCCAGAAGAAGTACTGGTACCCATCATAATCCTATCCTCTCAGCGCCAATCTTCAGAATATACACTAAGTCTTGTTGATAATGAGATCGCAGGAAATTTCCCGACTGTGATATTCCGTATAAAGGGAGTTACCAGCATGGAAATACCAAAATTGATTTACAACAATATAGGGTATAATCTGAATAATAGAGGTAATTACCGGTTCGAGAGCGACCGCCTTGACCTTAAACAAGATGTGAACGAAGTGGAAGTGCGCATAGGTAGTTACTCGCAAAAGTTTAAAATCAAAATTAATCTTGGTGCCGAAGAGGAAGACCTTTTCGACCTATAATAATATAAGGTCTATGACAGAAGAATTAAGCAACAAAATACGTCAAGCGTTTGGTACACAAACTATCTATAAAGATTCTGCTACATCCGGAAGTTTATTTGATGGACGTACTTTACCTTCATTCGTAAAAGATTTTTTACTAAAAAAATATATTAACGCCGACGGAGTAGTAGATAAAGGTGGTCTTACAGATTTTTTAGATAAAGTTATTCCTCGCCATACTTCAGAAGTGAAAGACGGTTTGGGATGTGGAGAAGAACTAACACTACTCACCCGTTTTGAAATCTATATTGACTTGGTTAAAGGAGTGCGACGTTTTGCCATCCCAGATATGGGCATTAAATTAAAGGAGGGTATCATTCCAGACTATGTATACAATAAGCATCAAGGTGAATTAGTAGATGGCGAAAAATGGGGTGTCGTTAAAATGTGTGTAATGCCCGATGATGACGGAAAGAAAAATCATGTAGAAATGCTCGATTTTAAGCCATTCAAACCATATAAGTCTATCGACATGAGTTATTTTCGCGATGCTCGAAAACAGTTTGCCACATCTGAGTGGATTGATGTGCTTCTCTCTGCCATGGAATATAATGCTGATGGTTTTTCTACCATGAAAGAAAAGTTAGAGTTCCTAACCCGTCTACTTATCTTTGTGGAACCGAGGCTTAATGTCATAGAGCTAGCACCTAAAGGTACCGGTAAATCATATGTATTTGGCAATCTCTCTAAATATGGGTGGCTAGTAAGTGGTGGTAAAGTGTCACGAGCTAAATTATTTTACGATAAGCAGAAGCAACAAACTGGTATTATTAAGAATCATGATTTTACCGCATTTGATGAAATACAAACTATTGTATTTCAGGAACGTTCTGAAATACAAGCGGCACTGAAAGCCTATTTGGAACAAGGTAAAACAACCATTGATAACTTTGAGTTTATTGCTGATTGTGGATTGATGTTGATGGGCAATATTGACTTGGACGACAATCGTCGTCCAAGAACAAGAAAATACTTCGATAAACTACCTGAAAGTTTTAAAGAGTCGGCCTTACTTGACCGCTTTCATTGCTTCATAGAAGGCTGGTATCTACCTAGAATTACAAAAGAAATGATATTTAAAGGTTGGACCATTAATGTAGAATATTTCTCTGAAGCATTGCATACGCTACGCACTCAAACCATTTACGGTCAACTCTTCGATGAGTTGGTTGGTTATGAAAAGAAGGCTGATAATCGTGACTTTAATGCAGTTAAGCGTATCACAGTGGCAACAATGAAACTTCTTTTTCCTCATTGGACGTCTATTGAAATTGTAAATCGTGAGGAATTTGAAATTTATTGCTTACTTCCGGCTATTCATCGTCGTGGAATCATTAAGGAACAATGTCATAACATTGACCCTGAATTTAAAATTCAAATGCCAGAGTTCTGGGTAAATGGGAATAATTAGGTTCCTGTTCATCCGTTATTTGTTAAAAGAAGGATGAAAAAGGTCTTAGAAATGTCGTTTTCTGCTCTTTTCCGGAGCATTGTCGTTCACCTCCGGGTAGTTATTTTATCCATTCCGGAGCATTGCCGTTCACTGTTTTCGTTTTTTGCCAATGGAAAAAACGGCGCATCCCCGCCCACTAAAAACGGTTGCAAATTCCGGTGCAACCCCGTTCACCGATTCCGGCGATACCCGTTCACTCAAAGTTCAACATTTTTGAATTTGCCGCAAAATTAATACTTTTTTCTCAAACTTTCTCCTTGCAATTGGAATCGGATTGATTTATGTACCAATCTGTCCATGCATGCCTCTGCGATGAGTTCACTTTGGAACACGGGATACCAATCACTCACCGGCAGTTGGCTGGCGATGATTATTGCTTTCTTGTGATAGCGGTCGTCAATGATTTGCTCGAAGTCATTCTGTTGTTGTCCCTCCAGCGCTTTCATTCCGAAGTCATCAATAATGAGCAACCCTACCCGTTCCATTCTTTCGAAGAACTTGGTTTCTCTGCCTTCGAGTCTTGCCAAGCGTACAACTTCCATGAGTTTCTGCATGGTATAATAGTACACCCGTGTTCCTTGTCGGCATGCTCTTTCACCCAGTGCGGTGGCAAGGAAGGTTTTACCCGTGCCTGCCGCTCCGCACACGATGACCGTGGCACCGGAGTTGATATACTCCCCTGTTGCCAATGTGGCTACGGCAGCAGCGTTCACACCGCGTGCCGTATTGGTTTCAAGTTCTTCTATCGTAGCCCGCATACGGAAGTTAGCCTCCTTGACGAGGCGTGCAATACGATTCCCGTTACGGGTGTCTTTCTCCGTTTGCAGCAACAATTGCATGCCGTCATGGAGCGATAGTTTACCCAATTGATGGGTTTCAGACAGGGATGTCCAACACTGTGCCATCCCGGGAAGCTTCAACGAGTGAAGCGCTGTTACAATCTCATTCATAATGATTACTGTTTTGTTTGAAAGTGGTTGATACGAAAATTGGAATCATAATAATACTCATTGATAATACTCCGAACCGCGCATGTTGGCATGGTCGGTTGGCGTAGGGGGGAAAGCAATAGATGTCTGCCATTGGGAGCGAGCTTCCATTACGTTCTTTACGACAGCTTCCAGTTTTTTGCCCGTGTATAGACAGTTCTCCAAGCAGATGTGACACGCCTGCTCGAACTCTTCTTGTGGATAGCTGCGCTGTAAACGCAGCATCATATCGCACGTCTTGTAATAATACTCGGGGGGAGTAGAAGTGCTGGTATTATCAAAAATGGCTGTAACCAGCTTCCCTAATCCGACTGATACTCGCCCTGCGCGTTCTTTGTAATAATTCGGCGAACGACTCGTGATAGCTTGGGCATTAGAGGCAAGATGCTCATCCTGTTTGGTGTAACCATATCCCGGTACGCGTGGATGCACAGCCACAGATTCCCTGTTCACAAATACTTTCACTAACGAACGGGTATAGATGATTGTTGCTTTTCTGCCGATAAGCGTATAAGGAACAGAGTAGTAATGCTTGTCTCGTCCGAGCAACACAAAGCCATTCTGCTGCACAGTTACCTCGGCATAATACTGCATCTGATAGGGTTGCGCGGGAAGAGGTTGAAGCGTTTCCTTTTCGGCAGCATGAAAATGCTCTTCACGACTGTAGGGACGCATTTGCATGCGCTTACGATTGTGGGCTAACATGAGTTCCCATACCGCCTCATTGAGCGCTTGCAGGCTAAAGAATGTACAAGTGCGCAGCTTGGCATACACTCTGTGATATATCATCTTCACCTGATTCTCCACCAAGGCTTTGTGCGTAGGAGCATGGGGACGAGTGGGAACAACTACAAATCCATAGTAGTTTCCCATATCTTCGAGTGCTTTATTCAGGGTAGGCTCATACTTGTCTGCCTTTATAACGGCTGATTTCAAGTTGTCGGGCACCAATATCTTGGGTACTCCGCCAAGATGTTCCAGACACATACTGATGCCATGCAGAAACTCCTCCACCTTCTGCGATGGTACACAAACAGCATAAGCATAGTCCGTAAAAGGCAGCGTGGCAACAAAGACCTGCACTTTGATGATTTCACCCGTTTCCGGGTCTACATAAGAGAGCGTGTCACCGGCAAAATCCACAAACAGATAGTT
>JAISIN010000105.1 GCA_031262085.1 Prevotellaceae bacterium | reverse complement strand
CCAGCGGGAAATCTTTTTTTCCCGCGCAGGACAAAAAAGTTTCCGCCGCAGGACAATTCTTTTTTCGCCGCAGGACAATTCTTTTTCTGCCGCAGGACAATCTGTTATATCTACTGAGATACTTGCGAAACTTTAGGTTATAATCTAAATCCTTTCTTGGGTTTCTTTTTCTTCTTGCAAGCGATAGGGTGGCTTGCATAATCTCGCGGCGGATGCCCGGATTTTTCTTCACCATTCGGTCGAGCAAAAGCGGGGGAGATATGCAAATGGATGAATGGTTTTTATGAAAGTGCGGATAACGTCCATCAGAAAGTTTACCATTTATATTAACCAATCAGATTTACTTGTATATTTGTGACGCGATATGACCTATGTTGCTAAATAGGTATCGCATCTTTTTCTTCACCGTTTGTCACATTAAATAAAGTATCGGTATGAAAACGAAAATAGGAATAGTGATAGGAGCACTCTTGCTGATCGGTATATGGATATATGGAGCATGGAGCGTTTGGAACCTTGAAGTCGGAAGTACAATAACCGGCGCAGGTGTTCTTGTGGCACTCGCAGGATTGTTGTGGGGTGTTGTTGGTTCCACGAGGGAATCCAAGACGGAAGACAAGGCTAAGTCGCAAGATGAGGACGAAAAAGCCACTGCGCTGCATGATCTGGCGAATCGGCATAGCAATACGAACAAGCATGAAGAGGCAGCGGAGGAATACGCCGAAGCGTTGAAGATTTACAGGCGACTTGCACAGCAAAATCCCGATGCCTACGAACCGGATGTAGCCGACACACTCAATAATTCGGCGAATCTGCATTGTGATACGAACAAGCGCGAAGAGGCAGCCGCCGAATACGCCGAAGCGTTGAAGATTTACAGGCGACTTGCACAGCAAGATCCCGCTGTCTATGAACCAGATATAGCCAATACTCTGAATAATCTGGCGAATCTGCATTATGCTACGAACAAATATGAAGAGGCACTCACAGAATATGCCGAAGCGTTGGAAATTTACTGGCGATTTGCCAAACAAAATCTCGCTGTCTACGAACCGTATGTAGCCACTGCGCTGAATAATCTGGCAAATCTGCATAGTGATATGAACAAGCACGAAGAGGCAGCCACAGAATATAGCGAAGCGTTGGAGATTTACAGACGACTTGCCAAACAAAATCCGGATGCTTATGAATCGGATGTAGCCATGACTCTGAATAATTTGGCGATTCTGCATAAGGTTACGAATAAACACGAAGAAGCAACCATGGAATATGTCGAAGCGTTGGAGATTCGTAGGGGACTTGCCAAACAAAATCCCGATGCCTACGAACCGGATGTAGCCATGACGCTGTATAATCTGGCGCTTCTGCATAGTGACACGAACAAGCATGAAGAGGCTGTCAAAGAAACGACCGAGGCGCTACATATTTACGAGAAGTTTGCAAAGATAAGTTCTGCGGCTTATCAACCTTACGTAGACCGATGCAAAGCGGCTCTCGCAATCCTTCAGCAATCACATGCTGACATCACAAATGCCAACGAGATTGCCGGTTAATCCCTACTGACCATCAATCCTTTCCACCACAATGCCTTTATCCTTGAGTTGGTCCGCCGTATAGAGTTCGTTGCGGAGTGAAATCTGCACATACTCCACGTCCTGCCAGCGGAGCGGGATGTGGTGCGGCTGCATGGAGTTGGGGTACCAGTAGGAGTTCACGGCAGGCCAGTCTTGCGGGAGCATGGCGGCACGCATCGGCTTGAGGGAGGCGAAGGGGATGGTGACGGTCGACAGCTCGGGGGCGAGGTGGATGACGGCGCCGTAGCCGCGACCGTATTTGTCGACCAGTAGGCAGAGGGCTTTGTCGGTGCCGTTGATGCCGTGGGCACGGACGAGGAGGGTTGACGGGGTGTCGCCGCACGCCGCTATCTTGTCGCCGATGTAGTGCGAGAAGGTGGCATCGCAGGGGAACTGATACTCCGGCTTTTGTTCCAAGTCTTTTACGGAAAGCTGCACGGCAGGGCGCAGACCGATGGAAGCCGGGCGGAACGTTACCGCGGGACTGTCGAAGGTGCGGGTGTAACGCATCTGCCACGGGTCGTCGATGCCGGTGAGGAGAGGAAGCCACGGCTTCGCAGGGTCAATTTCCGGATAGGCGGGCAGCAGCGGGTTGCTTTCGTAGAAGGCGCGTTGGGGGAGGTCGGTGCGGCTGATGAGCTTGTTCTCCTTGAAGAGGTACGTACCGGGCAACAACGTCAGGGAGAGGTTGAGGTCGGGCAGCATGAGGTGCATCTGCTCCTCCTTGTATTCGGAGCGACAGACGGGCTTGTGCAGGTTGGGCATGATGAAGGGGTCGGCAATCTGCACGATGTTGGGATAGACCTCCAGCTTCCATGAGCCGTCGGCAAGGCGGTCGAGAAAATAGATGCCTGTGCCTGAATAGTCGACTACCGGCGACGAGCCTACACCGGCGATGTGACGTATCGCGCCGACGTTGTGCGGGGCGGTGCGGGTGTGGTTGGAGTAGTAGAAGAGGGTGTCGGCGTTCAGCTCGCTCAGTTGCTCGTCGAAGCTGACGCGGAACGCGCGGTCGTCACCGAAGCGGTCGTTCTCCGGATAATAACCGTAGTGCGTTCCGCGGGGCACGCGACGCATCACCTCGGCGGCGATGATGGCGCTGACGGCTTTCGAGGGAGTGTAGACCATGTTGAGGAAGTGCGTCTGCCAGCCCAAGTTAAGGGGTGCGGTGCGCAGCATGTCGTAAGAGAACATCGCGGCAAACTGTATGCCGCCGCGTCGGAATTCGCGTACCATAGCCGGGAACATGTAACCGCTGTCCATGTCGGGCGAATCGAACTCGTACACAATTTTCGACTTGCCGTCGAGCAGTGGGTTGAGCATCTGTTCGTAGCGGTCGACGAGCAGCAAGCCGTTGCCCTCGTGACGGTGACCGAAGTTCAGTGCCGTGGGATACCAAGCGTGGGTGGAGCCTTGTACCTCCGATTGCCGGATGGCTGCGGAAACGCGAAAGTCTTGACTGACATTATAATAGGTGAGCTTCTTGCAGCCGGTGCTGCGCATTGCGGCAATCAGGCGGTTGATGTAGCTCACCATGCCGGGGATGTCGTCGGGGTGCTGGGTGGGTTCGTTGATCAGCTCGATGAAGAGGATGTTCGGTTCATCCTTCAGTTGCCGACCGGTGTAAGGGTTGCGGTGCAGGAGGAGCTGCTTGAGGTAGTTCTCTTGGGTCTTTATCGCCTCTTCGTCTTTGTAGAGTATCGGTTTGGCGAAGTATTTGGCAAAGCCCGTATTGGTGGTGTCGGCCTGCGCATCAGGCCACTGCGAGCTGTAGGTCACGATGGGGCTGAGCAGCATATAGATGCCGCGTTTGCTTGCCTCGGCAATGAGATAGTCGAGCAGGTCGAGGTGGTCGTTGGCTATCAGATTGCCGGCGCGGTCGCTGTTCTGCCAGTCGCCCCAGAAGCTGAGGCGCAAGGCATCCCACGTCATGCGTCGGAAGTGCTCCATATCCTCTTCGATCATCTGCTTGCGGTCGCCGCCTACATAGCCTGCCGCACGATAGTCGCAAGCCGATTCGATGCAGTAGTTGGCACCGAAGAGCGCCACCTCTTGTTTATTCTTCTTCCAGCGCACCACGCCGGCTTTGTCTTGATAAACCAGCTCTTGCGCTTGCGTGCCGATGGCGACAAACGCCGTGAGCAGTATGGATACGATTGTTCTATACATGGTAATTGTTACTGTTTACAGGGTGAATAATTGCATGATTAAGACGATGCAAAAGTACGGGATTCGCGGCAAATGGAAAATGTAACATTGCGCGTAAAGCATGTAAAATACGACTATTTTATTGGCAGAATTACTTAATGGTTTTTTGCGATTTTCTGCTATTCGTCCACACTATACCTTTATTCGTTCACTATAGCTTTTATCTGCTCATAAATCTGCTGCATGTAACGCTCCGTTATATGGCTGAGCAGGTACGCCATGGCAGGTCGGAATTGATACAGCTCCTCTTTTGTCCATCCGGCGTATTTGTATGCGCCGAGGGGGACATTTTTATTTCTCTCATGATTTTTGTCGCGAGGAGGAATGGCTTTTTGCCATATAGGCGATCATTGATAATATCATCAAGACTTATTACAATAGATTATTTATTTCTATTTCAATATCCCCAACGCGGAGGCATAAGCAGATATTTGTCCATAGACTTAATAAACTTCTTTAGTTCTTTACTGTTGTATTTTTCAATACAATCCATGATAATCGCCTTTTTATGATCTAAATCATCAATTAGAGAAGGCTCTATGGATGCAACAAACTCCTTCGCATAAGCTTTTACTTCTTGATAGGCTTCCGGTGCATAGCTGCCTATGTCAAAATAAACACTTTGCGAGATATCCATATCTTCAATATGCTTCTCCTTAAACCCTTCCGTTATACTGACACATAGGAAGTATTCCCTGAGTAATTCCCGTTGTACGCTTTTCTTTTTAAGCTCCGTGAAATGCAATTGCCCATAGCAACCTGTAACAGG
>JAISIN010000097.1 GCA_031262085.1 Prevotellaceae bacterium | reverse complement strand
TAAACTTATATATTTTCGCGCGAGAAGAATATACTATAGTACATATACACACATATACGCATATCGCTTTATAAAGTTTGAAAACACTTACCCGCCTTACCCGCCTTTTCACTCTCCCTAACATGTTTTATGACGGTGACAAGGGGGTAAATCCCCTTGCTGCATGTCAATCAATCTGCCCCAAAGGGAAATCCGGCTCACTTCAAAGGGAGATCTGCATCAGATGAAAGGGAGTTTTGCCCCACTTCAAAGGGAGATCTGCCTCACATCAAAGGGAGATTTGCCCCACATCAAAGGGAGATAATTTTGTCCGTCTGTACTGAAGCCCACATTAAGAGTCTCCTCACGATGCCCGACAAATAGTAATAGGCTATCAAAATAGCGACATCAGTTTAGAAGGCTGCCACCTTTGTCTGTGCGAGTGTTCTTTGTAGATTCAAATATTAATTACTGATCGAATAATCCGCTCTTTCTTTGTACTTCTGAGCAGAACCACTACTTTTGCAAATGATATGTGCGACGAGTAAGTCGCTCAAGTAAATGTTCGGGGTATATCCACCGAACCTACTGTTCCGTCAGTAGAGCCTACGGAGGCATGCGTAAGTGGCAACGCTTGGGTGTGAAGCCCTCCGGACAACGACATCCGTTGCAAGAGAAGAATTAGTCGTGAGATGCGTTCAACAGCCGCAAACATTCTGCGGTTCGGATGGCAAGGCTGACCGATATGAACAACAGATGTGAATCACTGCACCATCGTAACAAAGAAAAGGCTTACGGATGTTTACAAGCCTTGACCAGAAAGGTAAGCAGAGTCAGAGTAGAAAAGCAACATAAAACTATGGTATATATCGCAGCAATTATCGGAATCGTTGCCGGAATCGTTATCGGCTGGTTGATTGAGCACAACCGGAGCATGGGAGAAAAAACCTCGCTCACCATAAAAGGAGAAGTTCTCGCCTCTCAGATAGCGCAACTGAATAAGCAATTGACGGATAATGAGATAACACACAAAGAGCAGATAGAGACAGAACGCCAATATGCCGCTACGCTGCGCGAAGAGAGCGACCGGCAATGGACGCAGAAATTAGACCTCCTCAAACAAGAAATGCAACGCCATACAGCCGAGCAGCTCGCCGTCAAGCAATCGGCGCTTCAGGAGAACAACCGTCTACAGATGGACGAGCTACTGAAACCTATCAAGGAGCAGTTTGCCGAGTTTAAGCGATCGGTCGACGAAAGCAAAATCCGAAACGAATTGAATAAGAAGGAGCTGCAATCTACCTTCGAGGCGACCATAAAGCTGTTTCAACAGGAGCAGCAGCAAACCGTTTCGTCGTTGCGCGAACAAACCATGCGCATCGGATCGGATGCAGCCAACCTGACCAAAGCGCTGAAAGGCGAAAGTAAAACGCAGGGCGACTGGGGAGAGATGGTGCTGGAGACACTGCTCGAAAATAGCGGACTGCACAAAGGCGAGGAATTCTTCGTTCAGGAGAACGTCAAGGACGAAGAGGGCAACAACCTGCGACCCGATGTCATTGTGCGCTTTCCCGGCGATCGCGCGGTCATTATCGACTCCAAAGTATCGCTCACCGCCTACGCCAATGCCTTGACCGCCGAGAGCGACGCCGAAAGCGACCGACTGCTGAAAGAACACGCCCGAAGCATACGCAAACATGTGGACGAACTTGCCAAAAAGAACTACGATAAGATCGTGAACGGCGCCATCGGCTACGTGCTCATGTTTATCCCTAACGAGAATAGTTACCTCACCGCCATGAAGCAACAACCCGACCTCAGCCAGTATGCCTACAAAAAGCGCATCATCATCATCTCGCCCGGTAACCTGTTGATGGCGCTTCAATTGGCATACAATCTGTGGCAATACGACCGCCAGAACAAGAACGAAGAGAAGATTATCGGCACTGCCGCCGCGCTTTACGACAAGATGGCGCTCTTCTCCGAGACGTTTGCCGACATGGAAGGTCTGATAGAGAAGCTTCAAAAAACATTCGCCCGTGCGCGAGGACAGCTGTACGACGGAAAAGGAAACGTGATGGGACGTGTAGAGACCCTGAAATCGTTGGGCGTCACACCCAAAAAGAGTATCGAAGAGACAAAATGAACAGCACAACCCTTCGTTTCATCCGCGAACACCTCACCGACGACGTACACACGCTGGCGTTGCAAGTCCGCCGCTACCCCGATGTAGATATGCCTGCAGCGCTGACGCAGATTGCAGGCAGACAGGCAGCGGCGCAGAAGCTCCCATTGTGGCATGCGTGTGAGGATTTACGCTATCCGCCGCATTTGCCGCTCGAACAATGCTCGTCGGAAGCGACAGCGCGTTACAAAGCCCGAATCTTGCCGAAAGCCGATAGTTTGGTCGACCTGACCGGTGGCTTCGGCGTAGATTGTGCCTTCCTGAGCGAGTGCGTCAAGCGAACTGTATATGTAGAGCGCAACGAAGAACTCTGCCGGACGGCAGCCCACAACTTTCCGCTGTTGGGTTGTCGGCATATCAAAGTGGTGAACAGTGACGCCATCGTCTATTTAGAACAGATGCCGCCCGTAGATTGTATCTATCTCGACCCTGCCCGCCGCAACGGGCAGGGCAGCAAGGTGATTGCCGTGGCAGACTGTGAACCCGATGTGGCGCGCCTCCAACCGCTGTTGCTGCAAAAGGCGCGGCACGTGTTGATCAAGCTATCGCCTATGCTCGACTTGACGCAGGCATTGTCGGTGATGACACAGACCGAACAGGTACATATCGTCGCTGTCGGCAATGAGTGCAAGGAGTTGCTGTTGCTATTGGGACATTCACCGATGCCGACGGAAGAGGTGCCGATTCATTGCGTCAATCTGCCTCACACGTCGGTTACCGCATCCGATTTGCCGCAGTCATTCACCTTCACCCGCCGACAAGAATCGAATGATGTGTGCCGTTACGCCGCTACCCCGCGTACCTACCTCTATGAGCCGAATGCCGCCCTGCTAAAAGCGGGCGCTTTTCGTAGCATCGCTTGCCGGTACGACCTGGAAAAACTCGCTGTCAACACCCATCTCTACACCTCAGATCGCCTGATAACGGACTTCCCCGGCAGATGTTTCCACATCACGGGTAGCTGTGCCGCTAATAAGAAAGAGCTGAAAGCGTTGCTCGGAGAGATTGACCAAGCCAACCTCACCGTGCGTAACTTTCCGGCTTCCGTAGCCGAACTGCGCCGAAAGCTTCGACTTGCCGAAGGGGGCTATATCTATCTTTTTGCCACCACGCTGCGCGACGGGCAGAAGATACTGATAGCAGGGGAGAAATTTGTCAATTGAATTTCGTTATCCTACCCAAACAGTTCTCTCAGCTCCTTATTACTCAGCTTACCGATCCAGTTTTCGCCGCTTACCACGGTCATGTCTGCCAAGTGCTTCTTCTGCTGTATCATCTCGTCGATGCGTTCCTCAAAGGTATTTTTACAGATGAGGCGGTGCACCATGACGTTCTTTTGCTGACCGATGCGGTAGGCGCGGTCAGTGGCTTGGGCTTCGACAGCCGGATTCCACCACAAATCGTAATGGATGACGTGCGAGGCGGCGGTGAGGTTCAGCCCCGTGCCGGCAGCTTTGAGCGAGAGGATGAATATCTTGTCGGCACGGTCGTGTTGGAAGCGTTGCACCATCTCTTCGCGTTGCTTCAGGGTGCAGCCACCGTGGTAGAACATCGGCTCTTCGCCAAACCGTTCGGCGATGAAACGTTGCAGCAGGTCGCCCATTTCTTTGAATTGGGTGAAGATGAGTACCTTCTCGCCACTTTGGGTGATGCTGTCGAGCAGTTCGAACAGCAACTCTGTCTTGCCCGACAGTGAGGCATCGAACTGTCCGTTTTTCAGGAATTGTGTGGGGTGGTTGCACACCTGCTTCAATGCCAGAATCATCTGTAACACCAGCCCTTGGCGTTTGAAGAGTGTTTGGTTGTCGGAGCCTTCGCAGCCCTCAATCTCTTCCATCGCGGCTTGCATGGTGCGTTGATAGAGCGCCGCTTGCTGCTTAGTGAGCAATACATATTGGTTCTGCTCAATCTTGTCGGGCAGATCGGAGATGATGCGCTTGTCTGTCTTCATGCGGCGCATCATGAACGGCGCGGTCACCTTGCGGAATTTATCGGTCACTTGTCCGTCGTTGTACACTTGGATGGGGGTAGCGTAATCTTCTTTAAACTTCTTGATGTTGCCGAGATAGCCCTTGTTGGTGTAATCCATAATCGACCAGAACTCCGACAGGCGGTTCTCTACCGGCGTGCCACTCATGGCGATGCGCACGTTTGCCGGAATGCTCTTGACGGCTTTCGACTGGGCGGTGTCTTGGTTTTTGATGTTCTGCGCCTCGTCTATCACCATGACTTGCCATTTCCGCTTCTTTAGTAGGTCGGCATCGCTACGCAACACACCGTAGGTGGTGAGCATTACGTCGGCATCGAACGTCTTCACGTCGCGCGCCGTACCGTGATAGATGTGCGAGGTGAGCGAGGGGGCAAACCGCTCTATCTCCGTCTGCCAGTTGATGAGTAAGCCGGTAGGTACCACCACCAGCGCTTTGTGCTTGGCATCGAGCGTTTGCTCCTCCTTGAATTTGAGCAACAGGGAGATGACTTGCAGCGTCTTTCCCAGACCCATGTCGTCGGCAATGATGCTACCGAAGCCTATCCTGCTGTTGCGGTACATCCACGAGAAGCCTCGTTGCTGATAAGGGCGCAGCTGTGCGTGAAGCTCCGTGGGAAGGGGTATTTCACGGGTGGAGGTGAGTTGTCGAATCATCTCTTCCACCTCGGGTGTCATCACGATGGGAGCGCCTTCGTACTCACCCGACAGGGCGGTTTGGAGCATCTCGTAGGGAGAGAGCGGCTTGCTCGTGGTGAGTGCTTTTTGGATGCGTTCAACGTCGGCATCGCTCGCATAGATGTAATTCTCTTTAAACTTGAAGAGGCGCGAAGCGTTGCGCATCAGTTGTTTGAACTCGTCAATGGGGATGACGTTACCACCTAGCGCCACCTGCCAATCGAACGAGAGCAGGTCGTAGAGGTTGAGGTAGCCGCTGCCTTCGTTGTTGCGCTTCAAGCGGACGGAGACCTGCGGACGGAGCAGTGTTTGCAGGCTCTTGGGTAAGATGATTTTGATATCGAGCAGGCGGATGGCAGGAAGCACGTTCATCAGGAACGGAGCAAACTCGACGTTGCTGAAACGAATGGGTGTCTTTCCTCCGTTGTTGATATGTTCGTTCAGCTTCGGGATGAAGGGGGTGAGCAGCGATACGCCCTGCAAGATGCGGAAGCGCTGCTTTTCGTACTGTTTCTGCGCGAGGATGTCTGCCAGTGAGGTGGGGAAATCTTGTGGGTTGGCTGTCTCTTCTACACCTATCTGTACTTCGAAGCGATCGTCGGGCAGCTCGGACACGGTAATCACTTGGCGGTAGTCGCCCGTTGCCAGATAGTATCGGTCTATCCACACCTTGATGCCTCCGCTCAGCGAGGCTTCGGCGATGCCGCTGAATGCGTAGGCTCGTCCGTTAAAGAATAGTTGTTCGAACAGGTCGTCGCTCCGCTTCGACAGGAGGGCTACCCAACGGCTTAGAAGGAGCGACAGCAGCTCGACGGTTTGGTTCTCGATGGGGTACTTCTTTTCTTTGGTACGTGCGATGAGGTCGACGTTCAGCAGATCGGCGGGAATGATTTCGGTCAGCCGGTCGACCACTCGTTTCACGCGGATATCCATCAACGCAGGCAACCAGCGGATGATGAACTGCTTGTCGTCGCGCTGAACGATTTGCGGCGTAACCATGCCGTGCATCAGCAAGTGCAGCGAGGCGAGCAACAGTTGATGAAGCGCCGCTACCGACGGTTCGTAATCGGGCAGATGATCGGGGTTGAGTAGGAGGAGCGCTGCCATCAAGGCTTCAGGCTCATCAAACTTCACATCGCTGCAAACAACCGTCCGGTGGTTGTCGCCGTCGATGGTCAGTCGCAGGCGTGAGCGGTTGGTGAGGGTGTCGGTGGTGCGGGGCAGCAGCGTCTCCGCTTTATAGCCGCCCGCGAGCATATATTTTGCTTGACGGGCAAGGTATCGATGTCCGACGGCATATTTATCGCGGAAGTTGCCCGACGAATAGAAAGGAGGCGCATCGGGCAGCAGTTGCATCAATGCTTCCGACACGTTTTGCAGTTGGGAGAAGTCGGCTTTGTCGTAGGCGGAGGCTTCGGTGCTGTTGCGTTCATCCGATTCATCGGATGCTTCCTTCTTGCGCTTAATCGGTTTGAGCAGGGACGAAAGCGTCGGCACATCGCCTTTTTTACGGTCTTCGATGAAGATGCCCCGCTTTTGCAACTCGCCTAGCAGGTCGACGTTGTGAATGCTGAACACCATAAACGGATTGTTGTCTATCTCGCGGCTTATCATATAGATAACGGCAGCCAAATGTTTGCAGGGTACAGCCCAGTCGGGACACGAACAATTCATTTTGAAGTCGTTCCATTGGTGCGGAAACACTTTCAGCCCCAGCGATTCGGCTATTGGCAGCATGTCGGGATCGAGTTCGCGGTTCAGCAACTTGGAGATGAGCGCCGGACGTTGCACGATCTCGTCCATCAGTTTGTCTACCTGTTCGGGGAAGAAAGGTGGTACAATAATCGTTACCTTGTAGGGCATAGGGCGACTACCCGAAACCTTGGCTATAATCTGATTTCCATTGATTTTGAGGCTCTTCACATGTCCGCCTCGTGCATACGAACTACCACGGGGAAGGCGATTGTCATAATCTACATGCGATAAAGAGTTCAACCATTGCTCGCCCCACCATGTGTTGCCGAATTTCTGTGCCATATTGATTGTTGTTTGATAATGTTATGTTGGTTTTTAATTGTTTCTTTCCTGTTTTTCTTTTTTATTTCTTTTTTTAGACATCCAGAGAGAGGCTGTACCACAGCGGTATGCTTTTTCGATCTATACATTTATCTATCTCTCCACTCATTGCATGAATTTTGGCTGCTAAATTACAACATTTAGATTTATAATCATCAAAATAATCTTCCCATTCATCTTGTTGTTTGAGAGAAAGGGATTCTTTTCAATTTTTCTACTCGTTTCGGTGAGTTCAAAGCGGTAATCTTTTGCAAATTCTGCTTATCTTTGCGCCCTACATAATTACAACCCAATGAACATCTTGCTTCTTATCGGAGGACTTGTCCTCATCCTTGTCGGCGCCAACGGACTGACCGACGGCGCTGCTGCCGTAGCCAAACGTTTCCATATTCCTTCTATTGTTATCGGGCTAACTATCGTGGCGTTCGGTACCTCCGCTCCCGAGCTGACCGTCAGCGTATCGTCTGCCATCAAAGGCAGCGCCGACATTGCCATCGGTAATGTAGTGGGTAGTAACATCTTCAACACACTGATGATTGTGGGCTGCACCGCACTCTTTGCCCCCATCGTCATTTCGCGCAACACACTGAAGAAAGAGATTCCGCTGTGCATCCTATCGTCGGTGGTGTTGCTGGTCATCGCCAACGACGTGTTACTGGATGGCGACAGCAAGAATACGCTTAGCATTACCGACGGACTGGTACTGCTCTGCTTCTTCGCTATATTTTTGGGATACACCTTCGCCATTGCGGGTAACAAAGAGGAGGGCGATGAAGAGGAAGAGATCAAAGAGATGCCCGCATGGCGCTCTGCGCTATATATAATAGGAGGCTTGGCAGCGCTCATCTGCGGTGGTTCGCTCTTTGTAGACGGTGCCGGCGGCATAGCCCGCAGCTTAGGTGTGAGCGAATCGGTCATCGGACTGACATTAGTGGCAGGAGGCACCTCACTGCCCGAACTTGCCACCTCTATTGTAGCCGCTCTGAAGAAGAACCCCGAGATAGCCATCGGCAATGTGATAGGCAGCAACCTGTTTAATATCTTCTTCGTGCTGGGATGTAGTGCGTCGATTATGCCGCTCGGTGTTACGGGCATCACCAACCTCGACCTGCTCACGCTTGTAGGTTCGGGCATTCTGCTCTGGTTCTTCGGGCTTTTCTTTGCCAAACGCACCATCACACGTGTCGAAGGCAGCATCATGGTGTTGGCTTATGTAGCGTATACAACTGTGCTTATCTATCAAGCATAAGACATTTACACCCACCCCTGCAAGCGCTATTCATAATTAATAGCTATCTTTGCGCAATTTTAGTATTCAACAACTATGGCAACCACTATTAAAAAAGTCACTACCCGACGGGAACTGAATCGCTTTATCCGCTTCAACTACCACATGTACAAGAAGAATCCCTACTCCGTTCCCGACCTCTTCGACGACATGCTCAACACCTTCAACAAGAAGAAGAATGCTGCCTTCGAGTTTTGCGAAGCCGACTACTTCCTGGCTTATCGCGACGGGAAAATAGTGGGTCGGGTAGCAGCCATTATCAATAGCCGTGCCAACGAAACGTGGAACAGACAAATCGTCCGCTTCGGATGGATCGATTTCATTGACAATCCGGAGGTATCTGCCGCGCTCATCAATGCCGTGGAAGAATGGGGCAAAGCGCGGGGCATGACACACATACAAGGTCCGCTGGGCTTTACCGACTTCGATGCCGAGGGTACCCTTATCGAAGGGTTCGACCAACTCAGCACCATGTCAACTACGTATAACTATCCCTACTATCAATCGCACTTCGAGCACCTCGGATTCGAGAAAGAAGCCGACTGGGTGGAGTTCAAGATATATATCCCCGACACGATCCCCGACAAACACCTCCGCATCGCTAACTTGGTACAACGCAAGTACAATCTGCAAATCAAGAAGTTCACCTCGCGCCGAAAGATTGCCCGCGAATACGGACAAGCCATCTTCGACCTGATGAACGAAGCCTACAAGCCGCTATTCGGCTACTCGGCGCTGTCCCAAGGACAAATTACGCAATACATCAAGATGTATCTCTCGGTGCTCGACCTGCGCATGGTCAGCCTCATCACCGAAGCCGACGGCACACTCATCGCCGCCGGCATCTCCATGCCATCGCTCTCGATAGCCTTGCAAAAGGCACACGGGCGACTGCTCCCCTTAGGATGGTACTACCTGCTGAAGGCACTCTTTATGAAACGCCGCTCCAAAGTGCTCGATTTGCTACTGGTGGCTGTCAAACCCGAATATCAAAACAAAGGCATCAATGCCCTGATATTTACCGACCTCATACACGTATATCAGCAATTGGGCTTCGAATATGCCGAAAGCAACCCCGAACTGGAGATGAACGGCAAAGTGCAGGCACAATGGGAATACTTCCGTACCGAACAGCACAAGCGCCGCCGCGCGTTTATTAAGGAGATTAAATAAGCATCACCCCATATGACGACGATTGAAGAGATTATCTGCCAACCCGAAAGGCGCCACCTCGAATTGAAAAAAGAGATTCGAAAAAGTAATCGCCACCGTATTCAAACGATTGGGCATCATCGACCAATGGGGCAACGGGCTGATGCTTATTGCCAACGAAATGAAGGCATACCCCGAGATAGAATAGCAAAATAATAACAGAATATGATAGACGAAGAAATTCTCCTGCCTGAAGACGAGGGCACAGTGAAGTATGACGAAGACAACATCCGCCACCTCGACGATATGGACCATATCCGTACCCGCTCGGGCATGTATATCGGCAGATTAGGCGACGGTTCACAAAATGACGACGGCATCTACGTGCTACTCAAAGAGGTAATGGATAACAGCATCGACGAGTTTAAAATGGGCGCCGGCAAACGCATAGAGATAACCATCGAAGAGAATCTGCGCGTATGCGTGCGCGACTACGGCAGAGGCATTCCGCAAGGCAAACTCATCGAAGCGGTGAGCAAGCTCAACACCGGCGGTAAGTACGACAACAAAGCATTCAAGAAGAGCGTCGGACTGAACGGCGTCGGCGTGAAAGCGGTCAACGCCCTCAGCTCCCGATTCGAAGTGCGGAGCTATCGCGATAACAAAGTGCGCACCGCCATCTTCGAACGCGGAGAGCTGCGCGAAGATACTACTACAGAGAGCGACGAACCCAACGGCACCTACATCTTCTTCGAGCCGGACAACACACTCTTCCAGAACTACTCCTTCCAAAGCACCTTCGTAGAGACACTGCTCCGCAACTACACCTATCTGAACACCGGACTGTCCATCGTCTACAACGGTCAGCGCATCGTTTCCCGCCACGGCTTGGAAGATTTGCTCAACGACAACATGACCTCGCAGGGGCTATACCCCATCGTGCACCTCAAGGGCGAAGAGATCGAAATCGCCTTTACCCACACCAACCAGTACGGAGAAGAGTACTACTCGTTTGTCAACGGACAGCATACCACCCAAGGCGGCACCCACCAAAGTGCCCTCAAGGAGCACATTGCCCGCACCATCAAAGAGTTCTACAACAAGAACATGGATTATTCCGACATCCGCAACGGCTTGGTAGCTGCCATAGCCATCAACGTAGAAGAGCCACAGTTCGAGGGGCAGACCAAGACCAAGCTCGGATCGCCTGCCATGTCGCCGGGTGGCATCAGCGTCAACAAATATGTGGGCGACTTCATCAAGACCGAAGTCGACAACTTCCTCCACAAGAACCCGCTCGTAGCCGAGGTGCTGCTTGCCAAGATACAAGAATCTGAAAAGGAGCGCAAAGCCATTGCCGGCGTCACCAAGCTGGCACGCGAACGCGCCAAGAAAGCCAATATGCACAACCGAAAGTTGCGCGACTGTCGCTACCACTTCAACGACACCAAAGCGAAAGAGAGAGAGCTGGAACTGTCGGAAGCCTCCTGCATCTTCATCACCGAGGGAGATTCTGCCAGCGGCTCCATCACCAAGAGCCGCGACGTAAACACGCAAGCGGTGTTCAGCCTGCGCGGTAAGCCTCTCAACTCGTTCGGATTGACTAAGAAAGTAGTATACGAAAACGAAGAGTTCAACCTGCTGCAAGCTGCCCTCAATATCGAAGAGGGTATCGAAGGACTGCGCTACAACAAGGTCATTGTTGCTACCGATGCCGATGTCGACGGCATGCACATCCGCCTGCTCATGATCACCTTCTTCCTGCAATTCTTTCCCGACCTCATCAAGAAAGGACATGTCTACATCCTGCAAACGCCCCTCTTCCGCGTGCGCAACAAGAAGACAACCCTGTACTGCTACTCCGAAGAGGAGCGCATAGCCGCCATCGAAGCGCTTAGTCCCAACCCCGAAATCACCCGATTCAAAGGATTGGGCGAAATCTCTCCCGACGAGTTTCAGCACTTCATTGGCAAGGATATACGATTAGAGCAGGTCAAACTTCGCAAAGAAGACTTGGTGAAAGAGCTGCTCGCCTTCTACATGGGCAAGAACACCATGGAACGGCAATCGTTCATCATCGACAACCTCGTCATCGAAGAAGACCTTGCCTCATGAACCGCTGCGCCATCTTTCCAGGAACGTTCGACCCCTTCACCGTCGGACACGCCTCTGTCGTGAAGCGTACACTCACCTTCATGGACGAGGTGATTATTGGCATTGCCGTGAGCGAGAGCAAGCACACCTTTTATAATATAGACGAGCGTACCGCCATGATACACCGTTACTACGCCAACGAGCCACGCATCAAGGTTACCTCTTACGACGACCTCACCGTCGACCTTGCACTTCGTTACCATGCGGGCTTTATTGTACGCGGCATTCGCACGGTGAAGGATTTCGAATATGAAGAAACCATGGCAGATATCAATCGCAAACTCACCGGTGTAGAAACCATCCTGCTCTTCACCGAACCCGAGTTGACCTGCGTCAGCTCTACCATGGTGCGCGAATTGCTGCACTTCGGCAAAGAGGTCGGTCAGTTCATTCCAGAGGGGATGAAACTAATGAGAATTGACAATTGACTATTGAGAACTGACAATTGGTGACTTGACTTTTCCTGTAAAAGCATTCACGACATCAGGCAGATTCCCTTCTTCTTTTTTTACCTATTAGGAAAACCATTATACCGAACAGGTTGTTATATAAGAGATATCTTTGTCTTATTGACATTTTTCGTATATTCATTTATTTACTAACTAAAAAAAGGAAAGGAAAACACCTATGGAATCAAAGAAACTGACCAATGCCAACGGTCGCCCCGTTGCCGACAATCAGAACACACAGACCGCCGGACCGCGCGGTCCGGTAATGATGCAAGACCCTTGGCTTATTGAAAAACTGGCACACTTCGACCGCGAAGTAATCCCCGAACGACGTATGCACGCCAAAGGCTCGGGCGCTTACGGCACGTTTACCGTTACCCACGACATCACCAAGTACACCCGCGCTGCTATCTTCAGCCAAGTGGGCAAGAAAACCGATTGCTTCGTACGCTTCTCGACCGTAGCCGGCGAACGTGGCGCCGCCGATGCCGAACGCGACATCCGCGGATTTGCCATCAAGTTCTACACCGAAGCCGGCAACTGGGACTTGGTGGGCAACAATACACCGGTCTTCTTCCTGCGCGACCCGCTGAAGTTTCCCGACTTGAATCATGCCATTAAGCGCGACCCGCGTACCAACCTACGCAGCGCCAACAGCAACTGGGATTTCTGGACGCTACTGCCCGAAGCGCTCCACCAAATCACCATCACGATGAGTCCACGCGGATTACCCTACTCGTATCGCCACATGAACGGCTACGGCAGCCACACTTACAGCTTCCTCGATGCCGCAAACAAGCGCATCTGGGTGAAGTTCCACCTCAAGACGCAACAAGGCATCAAAAACCTGACCGATGCCGAAGCCGAAGCCATTGTAGCCAAAGACCGTGAATCGCATCAACGCGACCTCTACGAGAGCATCGAACGTGGAGACTTCCCGCGTTGGAATTTCAAAATTCAGCTCATGACCGAAGAAGAGGCAGACAACTACCGCATCAATCCGTTCGACCTGACGAAAGTGTGGTCGCACAAGGAGTTTCCCCTTATCGACGTGGGAGTGCTCGAACTGAACCGCAACCCCGAAAACTACTTTGCCGAAGTAGAACAGGCGGCTTTCAATCCGCAGAACTTAGTCGAAGGGATCGGCTTATCGCCCGACAAAATGTTGCAAGGGCGCCTCTTCTCCTACGGCGATGCCCAGCGCTACCGCTTAGGGGTGAACCACGAACAGATTCCGGTGAATCGTCCCCGTTGCCCGTTCCATGCTTATCACCGCGACGGTGCCATGCGCGTCGATGGTAACTACGGAGGTACCTTGGGATACGAACCCAACAGCTACGGCGAGTGGCAAGAATCGCCCGAAACGAAGGAGCCACCCTTGAAGGTGCACGGCGATGTGTTCAACTACATAGAACGCGAGTTCGACGACGATTACTATTCGCAGCCGGGTGACCTTTTCCGCCTCATGTCGGCAGAAGATCAACAGGTGACGTGCGAGAATACCGCCCGTGCCATGGCAGATTCCGAACTCTTCATCAAGCAACGCCACGCGCGCCAATGCTACCAAGCCGATCCCGCCTACGGCGCCGGAGTAGCCCGCGCACTGGGCATCGATCTGGAGGAGGCACTGAAATCGACCCGATAAATGGTTTTAGGCACGGATGATATAAGACCCTTTAATATTTAGTTATTAAAGGGTCTTATGAATTTATTCCCTATGATAAGAACTGTGCCATATAAAACGGGCAAAATTTTTGTAGTGACGTATATCCCTATTGAGTGACATCTCCACAGAAGGATCATTGGCATGATAGGCAATGTTGACGGTCATCGAATCTTTCATCTCTGCAATAAGTCTGTCTACGATGGTGTCACCGGTATTATCGCCAAGCACGCTCGATACCTGATAGCGCGAACACGGTGTCGATTCAACGCTGCCGGAATAGTTCTTCCGTTAAAAACCTGCATATTATCCTTAAACCATGTTATAAAACATGCTTTTTTTCTTGGATAATTTGCAGACACCGCAAATGTCCGTACATTTGCACAGTGTTTTTCATAGTATTAGATTTAAGGTTAACAAAGGTTGGAGTACAGCGGTACTCCTTTTTTTATGCCCTAACCGAACAATCCAAAACCCAATAGAACATGTTATTAGATTTGATGCGGTTGCCTTGATTGGAAAAGCGAGAAGTTAACGCTTCCATACGCTCTGTGCTCCAGAAAGTGCGGGTGAGTATCGAAAGAGTTCCTCTTTCCGTGCTCCAACACAAATATTCCGCCCTCCTTCAACAGTTTCTGTTGAAACACCAAGTCGGGAAGTGTAGAAAGCTCCGAAAGTTCATAAGGAGGGTCGGCAAAAGCCAAGTCGAACAGCTCATGTCTGCCGCGAATAAACTTAAAGACATCGCCACGAACGGGAAAACAATTGTCGACCTTCAACTCTTGCAATACGCGGCGGATAAAAGCGTGATGGTCGCGGTCGAGTTCTACACACACCACTTGTCGACAACCGCGCGACAGCAGTTCGAGGGTAATGCTTCCGGTTCCGGCAAACAAATCGAGCGCCATCGGTCGGTCGGCATCGAAATCGAAGTAATTGGTAAGGACATTGAAGAGACCTTCCTTGGCAAAGTCGGTGGTAGGACGCGCCTTAAAGCTTCGCGGCACATCAAACCGCCGATGCTTATATATTCCGCTAATTACCCGCATATACTGATGGCATATAAATCGAGATGATGAGCCGGCGAGAGCGTGTACACTTGCCGGATGTATTGTTGCAGTTCGGCAGACAGACGGTCGTCATCGGACAGATCGCCGCAGAGATACAACTCGTCGCGTTCCTGATCGAAGCCCAACTGCTTCCATGTGTACAACATGTAATAAAGCCGATCGGCAGTTTGCCGACACGCAAAGGAGTTTGTCAGTTGCACCCTGCCCGCATCAAACGCATACAAGTCGACCGCCCCGGCATGCACATATACATAGAGTTTGCGACTGTCGTTGTGATAGCTTCGGGCAGCAAACTCTTCGACAAGCACACTTGCTTGTGCATAGAAGCGACCCTCGGGGTGCTGTTCACAAAGGAGATCGTGCAAACTTTTATCCATACCGAACAGCATCACGACATTGCTTCGCTTCATGATGTTGTAGTGCACCCACTCATTGTTTTGCTTGGGCAGATTGTAATAGAATAACGTTTCTACCTGCTCATCTTCAAAAAGGTCTAACGGCATGGGCGTAAACCGTTGCCCCGCAACGAGTACATTTACCGCCGCGAAAGGGTGTCCCAACCACTCCATTTCGCGAAAAGCCTGCCTCATGTTGGCTGTAAGCGACAACTCTTCGTTGGTCGCCCGGTCGAAATAGGAGATCTTTTCGTTCTGCGGATTGAAGACGGCAAAAGAAAATCCATCCGCATCTATGCGGATGGATAACTTGTACTGTTCCGATTTACTAAAGTCGATCGTTTCGGTCATTACTCCCAGTTACCGGCGTTGTTGTTGGCAGTCTCCAAGCTACCGAACATCAATCCGGGATATTTGTTCAACTGCTCTTGACGGTCTTTCAGATTAACAATCTCCTGCTGATCCAATCCACCGAGATAAACTTCATAAGGTGTCTTTACCTCAAGCAGACAGAAAGGAGCACCCGACTTGGCAGTATCGTTCCGAATAGCCATTTCGAATTGTACGCCGTTGCCGAAAGGTACGTAGCGCATCGAATCGGCAATGAACGTTTTACCGAAAATTGTGTCGCGTACCGAACGCCACAATGTGTCGCGTTTGAAGTTCTCCAGACCCCACTTCTTCACCTCATCGTAACGACCGCTCTTCTTTGCCTTATTGATGATGCTCATGGCCTTCTTCTCGGTCAAGCCATCCTCAAGTTGCTTGTCAGTCAACTCGCCTTCTTTGTAGATGAAAGGCAGCTTCTGGTTCTTCACGAAATCAATCAGAGAATCGAAGCTTGCCGTGTACTGCTGGTGATGCTGGTTACGATACTCTTGTTGTGCCTTACGAATGTCGATCAAACGTGCTACGACAAGGTCTTGACGATACTTTGCTGCTTCATCAAAACGAATAGGACCCATGATACTTTCGTAACACAAGTAGAGAAGAACCGCTGCGCATAAAGCCAGAATTACATTAAAAACTGCTTTCATGATAGATATACTTTTATTTTGTTTATATTCGTGGCACAAAAGTAGAAGAAATAATTGTAACGATGATACTTCACCCCACTTTTTTCTATCAGAAAAATGATTAATAACTATTTAGAAACACAAATTAAGGATAATTTTCCTTATCAACCCACCTTCGAGCAGGAAAAGGCGATTGAACAGCTATCGATGTTCCTGCTTTCGCCGCACAACGACGCGGTGTTTTTGCTGCGTGGCTATGCCGGCACAGGAAAAACATCGCTGGTGGGCGCCTTGGTGCGCACGCTCGACAAGTTGCAACAGAAGTCGGTGCTCTTGGCTCCCACCGGACGGGCAGCCAAGGTATTTTCGGCATATTCCGGTCATGCGGCATTTACCATTCATAAGAAGATTTATCGGCAGCGAAGCTTTTCGGACGACACGAGCAATTTTACGCTGAACGATAATCTCACCACCCACACCTTATATATAGTCGACGAAGCATCAATGATCTCCAACGAAGGGCTGTCGGGTAGCATGTTTGGCACCGGTCGACTGCTCGACCATCTGATAGCGTTTGTCTACGCCGGCGAGGGGTGCCGCCTCATCCTGATGGGCGACACTGCCCAGCTTCCGCCGGTAGGCGAAGAGTTAAGCCCCGCCCTGTATGCCGATGCGTTACGGGCATACGGATTGAAGGTCGTAGAGATTGACCTCACACAGGTGGTGCGTCAGGTGCAACACTCGGGTATTTTGTGGAATGCCACCCACCTCCGGCAACTGATGACCAACGACAACTGCCACACGCTACCTAAAGTGCGGCTGACAGGCTTCGACGACATCCGCCTGATGCCGGGCAACGAGTTGATTGAGGCGCTGACCCGTTGCTATGAACGCGACGGGCAGCACGAAACCATTGTGATCTGTCGCTCCAACAAACGCGCCAACCTATATAATAATGGTATACGCACACAGATATTGTGGCGCGAAGACGAGCTAAACACCGGCGACCTGCTGATGGTAGCCAAGAACAACTATTTCTGGACTGCCGGCAACAAGGATATGGAGTTTATAGCCAACGGCGAGATGGCTGTTGTCCGCCGGGTACGACGCTCGCGCGAGCTGTATGGCTTCCGTTTTGCCGAAGTAACCTTGTCGTTTCCCGACTGTGACGATCTGGAATTAGAGGTCAACCTCTTGCTCGATACGCTGCACTGCGATGCGCCCGCTCTGTCGCGCGCCGATAGCGATCGCCTGTTTCAAACCATACTCGAAGACTATGCCGACCTCCCGACCAAGCGCGACCGCATGGCAAAGATGAAGGTCGATCCGTACTATAATGCCCTGCAAGTAAAGTACGCGTATGCCGTAACCTGCCACAAGGCGCAGGGCGGACAGTGGCGCCATGTATTTCTCGACCAGGGCTATCTGACGGACGAGTATCTCACTCCCGACTACTTCCGCTGGCTATACACCGCCTTTACCCGCGCCACCGGTACTCTTTATTTAGTCAATTACCCTGAAGCACAAGTCGAGTCCCAGCCAAACGGTACCCGATAAGTACATCCGTTGCGCCAATCGGAGCATCCGTAGGCTGTCTTGCCTTTAATGATGGTTCCTTTCTTGCAGAGCGGACACGTTGTCCCCTCGACGGGCGACCGATTGCCTGCCGACGGTGTTTGCAGTTGCTCCCTGCCGGTGTTATCGCACAGCACGCCGGCTACAATGTCGGATACCATCTGCTTCAACTCTTCCAAAAACTGTTCGGCGCTGTATGTGCATCGCTCAATAGCCCGCAGTTTGCTTTCCCAAATGCCGGTCAGCTCTGCCGACTTCAGCAACTCTTCCCGAATCAGCCCGATGAGTTCGATGCCGGTAGGCGTAGCAATCAGGTTTTTCTTCTCCTTGCGGATATAATTGCGTTTGAAAAGTGTCTCTATGATGGCAGCACGGGTAGAGGGGCGACCGATGCCGTTCTCTTTCAACGCATCGCGCAGCTCGTCATTATCGACCAGCTTACCGGCAGTTTCCATGGCGCGCAGCAACGTAGCTTCGGTAAAGGGGCGGGGTGGTTGCGTCCATTTCTCATAAAGGTCGGGGGTGTGTACTCCGCTTTCGCCCTTCACAAAGGCGGGAAGCGTTTTCCCTTCCTCCTTCTCTGCCTCGTTCTCTTCGGGCGCAGCTGTCTGTGTAGCAAACACCACGCGCCAGCCGGGCGCCAATATCTGTTTGCCATTCACCTTAAACTCAACATCGGCAGCTTCGCCCAGCACAGTGGTGGTAGCTACCTTACAGTCGGGATAGAAAACCGCAATAAAACGACGGGCAACCAAATCGAACACACGCCGCTCGGCATCCGTCAGGTTCTGCGGATATTGTCCGGTAGGGATAATGGCATGATGATCGGTCACCTTGCTGCTGTCGAAAACCTTCTTCGATTTGGGCAAGTTGGTACCCTCCAGCGGAGCCACCCATGCGGCATAGTCGTGCAACCCTTTGAGTGTCGCCGGACACTTGGGATATATATCGTCGCTCAGGTAGGTTGTATCGACACGCGGATAGGTCGTTATCTTCTTCTCGTAGAGCGACTGAATGAGCTTGAGGGTTTCGTCGGCAGAGTAGCCAAACTTCTTATTACATTCTACTTGCAGGGAGGTGAGGTCGAAGAGGCGGGGTGCAAACTCCTTTCCCTCTTTGCGGGTGATGCCGGTAACGGTGAAGGGCGACTGTCGGAGCTGTTCGAGTAGCGCCTCACCCTGTTCGCGACCGGCTATCGGGTCAATGCCGCGATTTTCGTCTTTTCGGATTTTGCGGGCGGCAACGTTTTTTTCCTTCTCTTTTTCTTCTTCGAGCGCCAGCTCCTCGTCACTCTTGCGGATGATGGCTGCAAAGGTCGTATCGCGATAAACGGTCTTCAGCTCCCAATATTGCTTGGGAACGAAGTGAGCTATCTCCTGCTGTCGATTCACGATAAGCGCCAATGTGGGTGTTTGCACCCGTCCGATGGAGAGTACTTGCCGGTTCCTGCCATACCTTAGTGTATAGAGTCGGGTGACATTCATCCCCAACAACCAGTCGCCGATAGCCCTGCCTAATCCGGCTTCGTAGAGAGGCTGGAAAGCTTGCTGCTCTTTCAGGTTGGCAAAGCCTTCACGGATAGCCTCCTCGGTGAGCGACGAAATCCAGAGCCGCTTCACCGCGCACCGCGCGCCGGCTTTCTGCATCACCCATCGCTGAATGAGTTCGCCTTCCTGTCCGGCATCGCCACAGTTCACAATCAGTTCGGCTTGCTGCATCAGTTGTTCGATGATATGGAATTGCTTCTCATACGTCGGATTGCTGATGAGCTTAATGCCGAAGCGCGCAGGAATCATGGGCAGACTGCTCAGATTCCACGACTTCCATTGCGGAGTATAATCGTGCGGCTCTTTCAGGGTACACAGATGTCCGAATGTCCAAGTCACCTGATATCCATTCCCTTCCATATATCCGTCTTTTCGTTCCCGTGCACCGAGAATATCGGCTATGTCGCGTGCCACAGAGGGCTTTTCGGCTATGCATACAATCATTAGGTTCTTGTTTTAAGTAATCCATCAGACTTACGGGCATAAAAAAAGGAGTACCGCTGTACTCCAACCTTTGTTAACCTTAAATCTAATACTATGAAAAACACGTTGCAAAGGTACGGGCTTTTCGGGTATTTGCAAATGATCGGAGCAGAAAAGTATGTTTTATAACATGTTTTAGAGGACATACACGGTTGTTAACGATTTCTCATCGCAAGGCATCTACTACCATCCACATCACACCGGGCAATATCACCGCTACCGCGCCTGCCAACAAAAGCAGGATGCGTCTTTGCGTCATGGGTGAAGTGTGGGTTCGTGTTCAAAACAATCCGGGCAATACATCGTTCTTCACCTCTGTGCTGTGGAACGACCCGGTTATCTGTTCGCCCTCTTTGGGGTTCAACTCCAGATAACGCTTCATATCCTCGGTAGCTCCCTCTTTGTCGCCGTTCAGCAGTCGGGTATTGCCGCGTTCGCGATAGGCTTGGGCAAAGTCGGAGTTTAAGTCGATGGCTTCGTCGAACAGGAGGATGGCATCTTCGTATCGCTTTTGGAAGAGGAGGAGTTGTCCCAGCAGGAGGTATGCCTGCTCGTTGAAGGGGTTCAACTCGATCACTGCCCGATAGTCGGCTTCGGCCTCCTGCGGCAGGTTGGTCTGTTCTTTCAGCTTGCCGCGCAGTATCAGAGCGGCTTCATTATCCGGATCGAGCGCCAGCAGATAGTCAAGGTCCGAAGCAACGTCGGTCGGTTGTTGCAGTTGGAGCAACGTCTCGGCTCGTAGCAGTCGCGCTTCTACATAGTCTTCTTTCAAGGCGATGGCTTGGGTGAGGTAGCCAATGGCAAGCAATGGATCCTTCAGCCCCGACAAGGCTCTGCCCCGCAGGTAGAGGGCATTGACATCCTCCGGTTCGATGGCAAGCGCCCGCTCGGCAGCATCGCGCATGCCGCCATAATCTTCCTGCATGTAGCAGACATTTGCCAACGAGAGGAATGTCGAGATATGCGTCGGCTCTAATTCGGCCATGCGCAGCAACAAGCGGTGCGCCTCTTTCGGATTACCGGTCTGAATGGAGGCTTGCATCAGGTAACCCATCGTTTCGAAGTCTTCTTGCAGGGCAAGGGCTTGGGTGAAACACTTCACGGCATAATCTATACGCCCCATTCGCTGGGCGCGCATGCCGTCGTATTTAAATATCTCAAACTGTTTCTGTTTGTTCTTTTGTTGTTCGGCTGCCGCATCGACCGGCTTGCTGCCGAAAAGTGACTGAAAGAATCCCATATTTATATCTTGATATGACGTTAATTTTTTTCTGAACTATCCGGTAAAAGACATAGCTATTCATGAATAAGCCCTACAACACCTTCTGAAGGGGGTAAAGTTGAGTATACGACCTGATAGGGTCAGGTATACGACCTGACAGGGTCAAGTATACGACTTGATAGGGTCAGGTATACGACCCGACTGTGACTACTCCTGTCAATGCCCTTTTATCCCTCATATATTGTCTGAATAATTCATGTTACTAAAGCGCACTGCCGCAAACGCGACCATGCTTATCGACTATGCAGGCACTAAAATGGTCTCCGCCGCCGGGAATAGCACATCGACAATCGATTTAACCGGATAGTACAGCAGCGACTCCTTTTTCACCTGTTCCTTGATCAGCTTATTGTCGGTGTCGAAGTATTCTACCACACAGATAAGCAGGCTTATCAGCAACAGATACTTCACTCCTCCCAAAACGCAGCCCAGTATGCGGTTGAGCCATCCCATCTTCAGGGCTTCCAACAGACGGGTGAGCAATGCCGCCACCAGCCAGAACAGCAACGGTATGGCTATCCAGATGCCTATGAATGCCAGCACCTGTGCCACCGTTATCGAATCGGTCAACGACGGAGTCAGTTTATCTGCCACCGGCTCGTAGAGAGCACGGGCAGCCAACAACCCACCAATGATTCCCAGCAGCGTAGCCAGCTGCTTGATGAATCCTTTGATGTAGCCCAGCACCATGCCGGCTACAATGATTACTGCAATGATAATGTCAATAAGGTTCATAATTTGTATATAATATAATTAGACGTTTCGTACTATTTGTACAGGGTTTCTCTTTTAAAACTGAAAATAGATAAAGGGTTGTATTTGCGCACTCTTCATCTGAATGACTGCGTAGACCAATACCAGCATCAACAGCGTCTTGCCCCATAACGGCAGGTGTATCACCGTCCGGCTACACCCTTCTTCCCAACTATCGGGAAGGAAATGCAGAAGGAAGCCCACTCCCATCAACGCAAACACTGCCGGATAACCGGCTATGAGTTGCGGCAACAACTCGGCATGAAACTGTGTGACGATGCGGTGTATCATCTCTATCGACGAGGCAAACTCAGTGTTGCGAAAGAATATCCAACCGAAGCAGACGAAGTGAAAGGTAACCAGTACACCCAACAGACGGCGGAGGCCGTGACTTTGTGCTCCTTTCTTCCGCCCCGTAACGGTCATCCACATCTTGTGCAGCGCCAAGGCTATGCCGTGAAAAGTGCCCCACAGCACGAAGTTCCAGGAAGCACCGTGCCACAAGCCACCCAAAAACATGGTGATAATCAGGTTGAGATATTGACGGAGCTTGCCGTGTCGGTTGCCGCCCAGCGAAATGTACAGATAATCGCGCAACCAGCTCGATAGCGAGATGTGCCAACGACGCCAAAATTCGGTAATACTTGCCGACTTGTAGGGCGAATCGAAATTCTTAGGGAAGTGAAAGCCCAGTAATAGAGCAATGCCGATAGCCATGTCGCTATAGCCCGAGAAATCACAGTAGATTTGTAGCGCATAGCCGTAGACGCCCATCAGGTTCTCTACGCCCGAATAAAGCCCGGGATTGGCAAAGACACGCTCTACAAAGTTGATACTGATATAGTCGGAGATGATGGCTTTCTTAAATAAACCGATCATGATCAGGAAGATACCGCGTCCGAACATCTCGCTCGATACGAATAGCGGACGACGAATCTGTGGTATGAAGTCGCGCGCCCGTACAATAGGACCAGCCACCAACTGCGGAAAGAACGACACGTAAAAGGCATAATCCAGCAAATTGGTGAGTGGTGTGAGTTGCCGACGATAGACATCGATCGTATAGCTAAGCGACTGGAAGGTGAAGAAAGAGATACCTACCGGCAGAAAGATGTCGTAGTGTCGAAACGTGCCTCCGGTGAGTGAGGCGACAAAGTCTACCAGGAAGTTGGTATATTTGAAGTAACACAGCAGCCCGATATTGAGCAGTACACTCATCACCAACCAAAGCCGACGCAACCAGAGCTTTTGCTCATGCGCGGTCAGGCGGGCAAGCAGGAAGTCGCCCACCGTGACAAGGGCAAGCAGATAGAAATAGATGCCGCTGCTTTTGTAATAGAAGTAGTATGAGAACGCTGTCACAAACAGCAACCGCGCCGTTTGTCGGTGTTGCAACAACACGTAGACAACAAAGAATGCCGCAAACAACCACAAGAATAACCCGCTGCTGAAGAGCATCGGTGCGTCGTGGTCGTAGAGGAAGACGTCGCGCAGGCGGTGAAGGTCGAGCGAGTTATTCATATCCCACATATTCATTATATCCTTTTAATAACGCCTCTCCCAGCAACTCGCCTTGCAGCGTGTAAGCATCGGGTAGATAGTGCACACGATCAGCTTGCATCAACTTGGCGCTCTGCCAGTTCAGGGCGGCGCGACTACTGCCGCCGACGATGGTGTAGAGGTCCCATACGGCAAGGCGACGAGCTGTTGCCAGCCGATGAATCGTGTTGACGGCAGTAGCTGTACGCGGATTCACTTTGTAGGTGCGGCGACGACGGGTGCCGAAGCGGTCATACGATCCGGGGGGAGTGGTCATAAGTATCGGTACCTCGGGCATTTGGTTGCGTAGCAGTTGCACCAGCTCATCCATTTGCCGGTAGTGCACCATGGTGTTGTAGCGGCGGTTATGGCTTTCGTTGGTACCGAAAGAGAGTATCAGCAAGTCGGGATGCAGCTCGTCAATGTCTTTGATGCGCTCGGGATGCGTAAAGGTAAGACAAGTAGCGCCGTTTACCCCCATATCGGTATAGACAATTTGCCCGAAAGCATCGGTCAGCAGCGTTCCCGCGGTGCGGGGGAAGATATGTCCGCGCACGTGGCTATCACCGATATGCACAATGCGCACAGCACGGTGGCAGTAATCCAATTGCAACAACCGCAACTTCTCCCAGAATGGTGCGAGCACCTCCATGCTGTCGGTCAGCTCATTGGGCATGGTGTTTTTGAAGCCGGCAGGGAAAGAGAAATGCGGCACCTTGATTCGTTCGCTGCGGATGCGATAGATGCGTAAGGTGTCGTTGTCGGGCGTGTATATGGAAGGCACTATCTCGCGGGGCAATGCGTCTTGCGCCCGAAGGGAACCGATGAGTACACTCATCAGGAAGCAGGCAAATAGCCTGTTTCTACTTCGCTGCCTCATACGCCCTCCTTCTGTCATACTGTTCTTTCCCTTCGAGAAGGGCGTTGTATAGCAATTCCGATAAATGTTTTCCTCCCCGGAAGTTGATGTGCGTGTAATCCAGATTAGCCATAGGGGGAGTGGCTTCTACCAACTTACGCATGCTCCCCTCCCCTCCCATGGCTTGGAAGAGATTCCAGAAAGCAATGCCACTGTCGGCAGCCAGATTCTGTTGATACCGGATGAGGTTCTTGATGCCGGGCATGGTTCGTATATTCCCCTCTTCGGTGCGGTAGTCGCGGTCGCCCACACCGATGATAAGCAGTCCGGCTTGCGGAAATGACGCCTTCAGATGTGCAATGGTGGCAAGCATGCCGTTGCGATACTTGTCGTAGTTGCGTCCGCGTTCGGTTGCTACGTTGAGACCGTATTGCAGTACAATGAGGTCGTAGCTCCGCCATCGGTTGAAAGCCCGCAATGTGCGTGCAGGAATGGCAGTGAGCGACAAGCCCGAACTGCCGCGCAATGAAAAATTATCGACCGAGATGCCTTGCTGTCCGTCCATTGCCACGCCATAAAAGCGTGCCGAATCGGCTTCTTCTACCGTCCATCGGATATCGCCAATGCGCCCCCGCACAGTCATCTGTTGCAGATCGTTGTCGGACAGGAACCGGTCGGTTTCGGTGCGGGAGTTGTTGATGCGTGCCGACAAGGCAACCTTACCCCGCGTATGGAAATAGATGGTAGCTTGCTGTACCGTGTCGAGGTGCCGGGCATATTTGCTTTGTCCTTCCAAATGGACGTAAGCATTCGACTGTGGGATGAAGTAATGACAGGAGATACCTTGCAGACCACGTACAAAGCCTATCGAATCGGTTGCGGCATGACTGTTCCATCCTCCGAAAGTGTGACGCACGGTAGGACGGTATCCGTTGGTTTTTGAGGTTACATCAACATATCCCACGCCACATCCGCCGTAGCGCGATTGCAACAGATTGCGCAGGTCGGCGGTAAAGATGTCGCCTTCGATAAACGAATCGCCAAAGACGGCGATGCGCACAGCGCGCGGGCGTGTTTTCAACTCGTCGAGCGCCCGATAGAAAGGCGTCATGCCCCGCAGGGTCGAATCACTATAGTCTTCAATGCAGGTCACGCCGGTACGGCACGTATCAACGAAAACGACCTTGGGCTTGGAGGGAGCAGGTAGCAAGCTGTCGGGGTCGGCGGGGGCGACGGTCGGCGTGCGCACATCACTAAGCAGGTCGACCTTGCGCAACGTATGTGTCCCCACCGTCATTGGAGGGAGGGAGTGCATCAGCAACAACCCGGCAAGGACAAGGAGCGTCCATAGACAGGCATATTTCAAATAGTTCTTATCCATGTTGTCTTTTCAGCGGGCAAAGATAGTGTACATCAACGAAACAGCAATCCGTTTTTTACCTTAATTCGTTCTTCCTCCACCAAGTCGCGCAACAGTTGACAGAGCGTATCTTTGTCGGTGTTCAACATCTCTGCCAGATAGGCGGGAGTACGCGGTTGGTCGTCAATAAGCCCAAAGAGTTGATCTGTCAATTCCTCTTTCGACAGAGAGAGGTCGGACATTTCCGGTTCTGCCCGTCCGCTACGGCATACGTCGCACTGCCCGCAGTTGTGTTCGTTCTTTTCGCCGAAATAGCGCAGCAGCACCCTACTGCGACATACCGTGTCTG
Organism: Prevotellaceae bacterium; assembly: GCA_031262085.1. Taxonomy (GTDB): domain Bacteria; phylum Bacteroidota; class Bacteroidia; order Bacteroidales; family Bacteroidaceae; genus Bacteroides. Next base: position 45,214 of record JAISIN010000097.1, on the reverse strand, counting down.
CGGTAACATAGTCGAGCATGGCGCGAATACGATTTTCGTATCGCTCCTTACGCTCTTCGTATATGGCGGGTGGAAAGCTAATGTGCGCTGCCTCAACACGCGGACGGCTATATATAATATATGGTGTCTTTTTGCGCGGAATATAGTTCACGATACGCATACGGGCGAGGTTTACCAAGCTGTCGTACACTTGACGTCCCGAAAGCCCGCTACTGACGCCTATTGTATTTTCATTGATAAAGACAAAATCGGTAAACAGTCCGGTATACAAGCGCAAGACCACTTGGATGAGGCGGTCGGTGGCATCGTCCAGATTCAGCAATCGATAAAGCTCGTCGCGGCGGACACTGAAGCGGAGGCGTGAAGCATTCTCCTGTTCTTCGGTATACTCCAGATAACCGGCTTGGGTAAGTATCTTCAGGGCGCTGTCGACCGGCACGGGGAAGTACTTAAACCTGCGGCAGAAGTCGTCAATGTCGAATTCGCGCACACATCCTTGCCCGTCGCCCATTGCCATTTCATAATAGTATTGCAGATGCTCGTACACCTGCCGGATATACTCTTTATCGGGAAAGGTATCGGGTATGCGTCGGTTCAAGGTTGCCTTGTCCGAGGGCGAATAGAGAATGACGGCATACGCCCGCTCGCCGTCGCGTCCGGCTCGTCCGGCTTCCTGAAAATATGCTTCGATAGAATCGGGCAGGTCGAGGTGAATCACTATGCGTACGTCGGGCTTATCAATGCCCATGCCGAAAGCGTTGGTTGCTACAATCACCCTACTTTCGCCCGATTGCCACGCGCGTTGGCGCTGGTCACGGACGGCATCGTCCAGACCGGCATGATAGAAGCCGGCAGTGATACCTTCGCCGTTCAGTAGTTCGCTAATCTCTTTGGTACGACGTCGGTTACGCACATAAACAATGGCGCTGCCCGGCATACGCGTCAGGATATGGAGCAGTTCGCCGGTTTTGTTCTCTACTTTGCGCACCAGATAAGTCAGATTCTCCCGTTCAAAGCTCATGCGAAATACATTCTCCTCGCGGAAGTTCAGCCGCAGTTGAATGTCGCGTATCACTGCCGGAGTGGCTGTGGCGGTCAGAGCAAGTACAGGAACGTCGGGCAATAATGTTCGTATCTCGGCTATCTTTAAGTAAGCCGGTCGAAAGTCGTACCCCCACTGTGAGATGCAGTGGCTCTCGTCGACCGTAATCAGGCTGATGTGCATCCGCCTCAGCTTGACACGGAATATATCGGTATCCAACCGTTCGGGGGAGATGTAGAGGAATTTGTAATTGCCGAAGATGGCATTCTCAAGCGTCACGATAATCTCTTGCCGACTTATTCCGGAATAGATGGCAAGTGCCCGAATGCCCCGACTGCGGAGATTCTGAACCTGGTCTTTCATCAAAGCTATCAGCGGCGTGATGACCAGACACATCCCCTCGCGGGCAAGTGCAGGCACCTGAAAAGTAATGGATTTGCCGCCACCGGTAGGCATCAGTCCCAATGTATCCCTGCCTTCGCCTATGCTGCGGATAATGTCCTCCTGTATACCGCGAAAGGATGTGTACCCCCAGTATTGCTTGAGAATATCTTCGATTCTTACCGTTCCGTTCTCAATATCCAATGTCAATACTCAATTTAATTCTCAATTAGGCTTTATGTCTTCTATCTGCAACTGCACGTCACCTTTCTTATAAACATTCTCTTCGATGGTATAGCAGATATCAAACGAATGTTTGGACTTGATGAGGCGCACGTGCGAGCTTTGTCCGAAGGCGATGCCGTTCATGATGTTATTCGACTTATTGTCGACCAGTTCTAATTTGATGTGCTCTTGGTCGCGCCCCACCACCTTGCTGGTTCCATAGTCGTAAACATTGCGTGTACAGAATACCGGTTTGGGGTTGTCGGGACCAAAGGGATTGAACTTTTTCAAATCACAGTAGAACTTATGCGTGATGTCGCGAAAATCTATTTCGGCATGTATATCAATAATGGCGCTGGTCTGTTCGGGTTTGATGTTTTGCGCAACAAACTCTTCGAATCGCTCCATAAAGACGGGCACATTCTCTACTTTCATAGAGAGTCCGGCGGCGTAGGTGTGTCCGCCAAAATTTTCTAACAGGTCGCGGCAATGCTCAATGGCTTTGTAGACATCGAATCCGGCTACCGAGCGTGCCGACCCGGTTGCCATGTCGCCCGTGCGGGTCAGCACCACAGCCGGGCGATAGTACACCTCCGTCAAGCGTGAAGCGACGATACCGATAACGCCTTTATGCCACTCCTCGTTATAGAGCACGATGGAGCGCCGGTCGGCAAGTCCGCCCAGCTCTTCTACGATGCTGTTGGCTTCGTCGGTCATGCTCTTATCGAGGTCTTTACGCGTTTCGTTGTACTGATTGATTTGTCGGGCTTTCTCTAAGGCGACAGAGAGGTCTTTTTCCACCAGCAGTGCCACCGCTTCCTTTCCGTTTTGAATCCGTCCGGAGGCATTGATACGCGGACCAATGCGAAACACGATGTCGCTCACAGAGAGTTCTTTCCCCGTCAGCCCGCAGATGTCGATAATGGCTTTCAGCCCTACACTGGGGTTGCTATTGAGCTGCTTCAGCCCGTGATAAGCCAATATCCGGTTCTCGCCCATGATAGGAACAATGTCCGATGCAATGCTCACAGCCACCAAATCGAGCAGCGGAATCAGATGAAAGAAGTCGATATTATTGCTTTGAGCAAATGCCTGCATAAACTTGAATCCCACACCACACCCCGACAGATGCTCATACGGATAGGTGTTGTCTGCCCGTTTGGCGTTGAGAATAGCTACGGCAGGCGGCAACACGTCGTCGGGCACATGGTGGTCACAGATGATGAAATCAATGCCCTTCTCTCGGGCATATTGAATCTCCTCAACTGCCTTGATACCACAATCTAACACAATGACAAGCGAAACACCTGTGTCGGCTGCATAGTCCACACCTTGTATCGATACTCCGTAACCTTCGTTGTAGCGATCGGGGATATAGTAGTCGATGTTCGAGTAGAACTGTTGAATAAACTTATAGACCAATGCTACTGCCGTAGTACCGTCTACGTCGTAATCTCCGTAAACTAAGATTCGTTCTTTTCTACCCATAGCCCTATTCAGACGACCGACAGCCACGTTCATGTCTTTCAGTAGAAAGGGGTCGTGCAGGTCGTGCAGTTGAGGGCGGAAAAACTTATGGCTCTCTTCTGCCGTGGTAATTCCGCGCACCACAAGCAATCCGCTAAGGATGGGACTGATGCCGATCTCCTTTGCCAATTCGTGACTTATTTCTGCCTGTTCGGGTGTAATGGGTTGATAATTCCATTTGTGAGTCATTATAATATATTTTTTTCTTGCTGCTTAGTGGATGGTAATCGACGTGCGCCAACGCCGTTTAAACGCCTGTTTTGCCATCAAGGCGTAAAGGTATGAAAAAGTATTGATACCGTAAGGAAAAGCACAAGAAAGTGCAATAAATTATTGGAATTCGCCACCTTTACCTCCGATATTCACTAAAAGACAATATACATTGTGGTAACTACGTTTTTGTCTTGCCTGTAAGCGATAGTTCCTATTTGGTGGTTACTTCCTTGCCACGAACTTTTGCGCATGAGCCGAGAAATATCGTATCTTTGCGCAGAATAAGCATCTCTTTATATACGACACCCTATGAAACAAAAGTTATTGATCGTCTTGTTGTCCTTTTCGTTGACAATGAGCATCTATGCACAACAAGCGCCCGCTACCGCCTTCTCGTACCGTGTACCGGTTACCGACGGATGGGTATTCTATGGAAAGCAAGTACCAAGCATTCGGGTTATTGCAGAAAAATCAAACGGAACCGTCCATGTGGTAACGGTACGATTAGACATTACCACCGACACACACAGCCCTGTCGGTAGCCTGAGTCAGCAGGTTCACCTCTCACAGGGAGACTCCACCTGCCTGACTTTTGCTTTTACTCCCCCCGCTCCGGGCTTCTATCGCCTCTCATTAAGCGAATGTACGAAGGAAGGGAACATTCCGGTTAAAACCTTCAACGTGGGATATGAACCTACTGCGATCGTTTCGCTCCCCGATACCCCACCCGACTTTGTCTCGTTTTGGGATCAGACCAAAGCCGAACTGCAACAAGTCGCTCCCGAATATAAACTGGAGCAACTGACTTCGGATACCAATATTGCCCGCAAGTTGTATCGCGTCAGCATGAAGTCGTGGGGAGGCGTAGAAATCAGCGGCTATTACTCGGTGCCTGCCCAAATAAAGAAAGGAAAGAAGGTACCTGCCATTATCTACTATATGGGCTATGGCAGTAAGCCATGGATTCCGGGCGGCAACCCGGGCTGTGCAGAGTTTGTCCTTTCTACCCGCGGACAAGGACTGCAGCAGCCGACCAACAGCTATGGGGACTGGATTACTTACAAACTGGATGCGAAAGAGGCATATTACTATCGCGGCGCTTTCATGGATTTGATACGTGCTGTCGACTTTATTGCTTCGCGTCCCGAGATAGACGCCTCGCGTATAGCTGCCGAAGGCGGCAGTCAGGGAGGAGCATTCACGCTGATAGCTTGTGCGCTCGACCATCGGTTGCGCGTGGGCGCACCCACCATTCCGTTCTTGTCGGACTATCGCGATTACTTCAACATCGTATCGTGGCCGGGCAATGTGATAAAGAAGAGACAGCAGGAGTTGGGGTTAAGCGACGAACAGCTCTATCTCACGCTTTCCTATTTTGATGTGAAGAACTTTGCCGGCATGATTCAATGTCCTATCATCATGGGGGTCGGACTGCAAGATCCGGTTTGTCCGCCGCACACCAACTTTGCCGGTTTTAACCGCATTCTTGCCGAGAAAGCCTACTATATCTATCCTCTCAACGAGCACAGCACACCGCCCGCGTGGGACGAGGCGAAGGAGGCATTCTACCGGAAGCACGGATTGTTTGAATAACGGTCAACGGTCGGTCGAGCCGCTTGTCGCCTTCCGATAGCATACTCTGCACAGCGGCTCGTAGGCGGTTGTCTCACCAAGCAATACTTGCTTGTCGTTCTGTACGGTGCGGTGCGAAAACGATGCCAGTTGTCCGCACTTCACACAGATGGCATGTACCTTCGTTACCTCGTCGGCTATGGCACACAGCGCCGGCATCGGTCCGAACGGTCTGCCGCGAAAATCCATATCCAATCCTGCCACAATGACGCGCACGCCATCGTCAGCCAGATGGTTGCATACCTCTACCAATCCGTTGTCCAGAAACTGGGCTTCGTCAATACCTACTACATCGACCTCGGAGGTAAACAGCAGAATGCTGCCCGAAGCATCGATCGGTGTCGAAGCAATGGCATGACTGTCGTGCGACACGACATCGGCTTCGGAATAGCGGGTGTCAATAGCGGGCTTGAATATCTCGACCCGCTGGCGGGCAAATTGTGCACGCCGGAGACGGCGTATCAACTCTTCGGTCTTACCCGAAAACATGGAGCCGCAAATCACTTCGATGCGACCACGGCGAAAAGTCTCCTGTGTATGAGATTCGGAATAGATGCTCATGATTTGTTTTGTTGTTTAAACACGTTGCAAAAGTAACACATTTGCGCACATCTTACTTGATTGTTTTTGTTTTTTAGTTGTACCTTTGCCACCGAATTTAATCAACCATCAAAATGGGAAAGCTGTATATTGTCCCCACCCCCGTGGGAAATCTTGAAGATATTACACTACGTGCATTGCAGGTATTGAAAGACGCCGATGTAATTCTGGCAGAAGATACCCGCACGTCGAGCATACTCCTGAAGCACTTCGACATCCGCAATGCACTGGTATCGCACCATAAGTTTAATGAACATAAAACGGTAGAAAGCGTTGTTAATAACATACAGGCAGGACAAACTGCGGCGCTCATCTCCGATGCCGGCACTCCCGGCATCTCCGACCCTGGCTTCCTGCTGGTGCGCACTTGTGTACGTGCCGGAATAGAGGTAGAGTGTCTGCCCGGCGCTACGGCATTTGTTCCGGCGCTGGTAACATCGGGGTTGCCGTGCGACCGCTTCTGCTTCGAGGGATTCTTGCCGCAGCGGAAAGGACGGCGAACACACTTGAATGCACTCACCAACGAAACACGCACCATGGTGCTATACGAATCGCCCTACCGACTACTTAAAACCTTGACCCAATTGGCAGAATGGTTGGGAGAAGAACGGCAGGCATCCGTCGCGCGCGAAATATCAAAGGTGCACGAAGAGACCGTAAGAGGGACATTAAAAGAGCTTATCGAGCACTTTACAACAAACGAACCACGAGGTGAGATCGTGATTGTCGTGGCAGGAACCGATAAAAAACAGCAAAGCTGAATAAAAACAATAAAAAAAAGAAACGTATGAAAAAGTTAACTATGGTATGGATGGCAGGAGCAGCCCTATTGCTCACTGCCTGCGACGGGTTGACGGGAAACTCCCGGAGACAAGCTGAAATCGATTCACTGCGAGTAGAATTGTCGCAACGCAATGCCGAGATGGAAGATATGCTGGGCACCTTCAACGATATATCCGAAGGATTCCGACAAATCAATGCTGCCGAGAACAGGGTAGAGTTAGAGCGGGGAACGGTGACCGAGAATTCGCTTACTGCCAAGCAACAAATCGTGTCGGACATCGAGTTTATACAAAAGCAGATGGCTGCCAACAAAGAGCAAATCGCCAAACTCGAGGATATGCTGAAGAACAGCAAGAACAACTCTGCCCAACTGAAAAGAGCCGTAGAATCGCTCACGAAGGAGCTGGCTGAAAAAGCCCGACGTGTAGAAGAACTGACCGAAGAGCTGGCAGCAAAGAATATCCGCATACAGGAATTGGGCGCAACGGTAAGCGACCTGACCGACGACAACGAACGTCTCACCGCCGAGAACAAGACCAAAGAAGAAACCGTAGTGACCCAAGACCGCATGCTTAACACCGCATGGTTCGTGTTTGGCACCAAGAAAGAGCTGAAAGAACAGAAAATCCTCACCGATACCGGTCTCTTCAAGAAAGGAAAGGTGCTGCAAGATGGTGATATGAACAAGGATTACTTCACCAAAATAGACATCCGAACAACCAGAGAGATCAAGCTCTTCTCCAAAGATGCCGATATACTTACAACACATCCCTCCGGCTCTTACTCCTTGGATAAAGACAGCAAGGGAGAACTGGTACTGAAGATTTCCGATCCGGTAGAGTTCTGGAAAACATCTCACTATCTGGTGATTCAAGTAAAATAGAACGACGCGTGTGAGGAGGTATCAATCGCTTTTCTTCGACCTCGATGATACGCTGTGGGCATTCGCACAAAACTCGCGCGATACGTTCGAAGAAATGTACTACAAGTACGGGTACGACCGGTATTTCCTGTCGTTTCCGTACTTTTATACATTATATGAAGAGCACAATTACGACCTGTGGCGAGAGTATGGCGCAGGAATCATAACCAAAGAAGAACTCAATCATCAGCGTTTTCTCTATCCTTTGTTGGAGGTGGGTGTCGACAACAGCGAGGCCGAAGAGATGGCACAGCACTTCGCCGACGACTTCTTTGCAGTTATCATCACCCAAAGCCGACTCATGCCTTATGCCCACGAAGTATTGGAATACTTGGAACCGCGCTATCGCCTTTATATCCTCTCTAATGGATTCCGGGAGTTGCAGCGTTCCAAAATGCGTTCGGCGGGCATTGAACATTACTTCCGTGATGTTATACTTTCCGACGACATCGGCATACTCAAACCTCATATTCAACTATTTCGTCACGCACTCGAAGTGACCGGATCAAACGCCGACACCTCTCTCATGATCGGCGACAATTGGGAAAATGATATAGCAGGCGCACGTGCTGCAGGTATGCATCAAGTGTACTACAACCACGCATTCCGCACCGGCGGGCTGCATTTGTTTCAGCCCACTTATCAAATAACCGACTTGAGGGAGTTGATGGAAGTTTTGTAGAAGGTCATTTCACCATTCAAAATCTAATCTCTTTCCCGAAAGGCGTCAATGCCAATGCTGCCATTTTGAAGTGTTGTATTCCGAACGGAATACCAATAATCGTGACGCACAACACCACGCCAAAGAATAAATGACTAAGGCATATCCAAATGCCGCCTATAAAGATCCAGATGACATTCATCAGTACCGACAGGCAACCACCGGAGTTACCGCGGTCGGTTACCGTACTTCCAAACGGCCATAAAGCCAATTGAGCCAGTTTCAACGTTTGCAATCCGAAGGGAATGCCTATAATAGTAAGCATGAGGAGCAGACTGGCGAACAAATATTCGATAGCCGTGACAATACCGCCCAAGAGCAGCCAGAGGAGATTACCTAAAAATTTCATTTTTGACAGATGATGTTGTTCGTTTCAAAAAGAGCGCCTGCAAAAGTACGTAATAAAACCGTATCTTTGCACAACTTATTACTTTTACATCTATAATTATGGACGAAAACACCATTCAAATGAACGAAGAAACAGCCCTAACGAACGAAGCAACAACTCAAGAGTTACCATCCGAAAAAAAGCATCAAGGCACGATACAGGGCTGGCTGGCCTTCTTCTTGGTGGTAAGAGTAGGAGCCGGAACCCTGCTCACGATTGTGATGTCTGCCATGAACTTCTCCATTCAAAGCTATGTGTTTCCACATTTCAATGCTGTGATGCAAGGATTGGGATATCTCGTGGCAGTAGTCGATATCGTATCGGTTCCTGTTCTGGGTATCTACACCATCTATGCCTTCTATACATACAAGCCCAATGCGGTGGCTTTAGGCAAATCGTATGTCATCATGATGCTTATAATCAATGCCATCACACTACTGATAGGCGAACAAGAGACCGCACAAAGAATGATTAATATCGCCTTCAGCCTCGTGTGGGGCGTAGTGTGGTTGGCGTACCTTTTGTTTTCAGAACAAGTAAACGAGCTGTTCCCTGCGCAGCAACGCAAGCTATACCTTCCCGACAAAATTCTGCTGGCGATTGTTTTCGGCGTGCCCTTGCTATGGATTCCATTGGTCTACCTCTATACCTTATTATATATATAATAGCCCCTTTTTGGAACTTAGTTTCCTGTTTTAGTAGATTCTTCGCTGTACGAACAGTTAGATTACAGACGCCAAGGCTGTCGATGGAGACATGGAGTGATTGCGGATAGACATTACAAAGTATGTATATATAATAAAAAGGTGTATCTTTGTCGCTTGTAAATCAAAATAAGTATCACCAACTTATGAGCGAAGATAACAACCCTAACGAAAGGAATCAGTACGTTAAGAAACTGACAGAAGAGAAATATAAGTACGGTTTTACCACCGATGTACACACCGAAGTCATAGAACGCGGACTAAATGAAGACATTGTGCGACTCATCTCCCAAAAGAAGCATGAACCCGAGTGGCTGCTGCAGTTTCGACTCAATGCCTATCGTCATTGGCTCATGATGGATATGCCTACTTGGGCACATCTGCACATCCCTCCGATAGACTATCAAGCCATCTCGTACTATGCCGATCCCACGGCGAAAAAGAAAGATGCCCCTGTAAACCTCGACGAGGTAGACCCCGAGTTACTCAAGACCTTCGACAAACTGGGCATACCGCTCGAAGAACGTATGGCGCTGAGCGGCGTAGCCGTAGATGCCGTGATGGATTCAGTATCGGTAAAGACCACTTTCAAGGACACGCTGATAGAGAAAGGCATCATTTTCTGCTCCATCAGCGAAGCAGTGCGCGAACATCCCGACTTGGTGCAGAAGTATCTCGGCTCGGTGGTAGGCTACCGTGACAACTTCTTCGCCGCGCTCAACTCGGCCGTATTCTCAGACGGTTCGTTCGTCTACATTCCCAAAGGGGTGCGCTGTCCCATGGAACTGTCGACCTACTTCCGCATCAATGCCCGCAACACGGGACAGTTCGAACGTACACTGATCGTGGCTGACGACGATTCTTATGTATCGTATCTCGAAGGATGTACCGCCCCCATGCGCGACGAGAATCAACTACATGCTGCCATCGTGGAAATTGTTGTGCACGACCGCGCAGAAGTGAAATACAGTACCGTGCAAAACTGGTATCCGGGCGACGCACAAGGGCGAGGAGGCGTCTACAACTTCGTCACCAAGCGAGGCAACTGCAAGGGCGTAAGCAGCAAGCTGTCGTGGACACAGGTGGAGACCGGCTCTGCCATCACATGGAAATACCCCTCGTGCATTCTCACGGGCGATAACTCGTCGGCAGAGTTTTACAGCGTTGCCGTGACCAATAATTATCAGCAAGCCGACACCGGTACCAAGATGATCCATTTGGGACGAAATACCAGCAGCACCATCGTGAGCAAAGGTATCTCAGCCGGACAGAGCGAAAACTCCTATCGCGGATTGGTACGCGTAGCACAAAAGGCAGACAACGCCCGCAACTACAGCCAATGCGATTCACTCCTGCTAGGCGACCATTGCGGTGCCCACACCTTCCCGTATATGGACATTCACAACGAAACAGCGGTGGTGGAACACGAAGCTACCACCAGCAAAATCAGCGAAGACCAAATATTCTACTGTAACCAGCGCGGCATATCAACCGAAGATGCCGTAGGACTGATCGTCAACGGCTATGCCAAAGAGGTGCTCAACAAGCTCCCCATGGAGTTTGCAGTCGAAGCGCAGAAGCTGCTGAGCGTGTCGCTGGAGGGGAGTGTGGGATGAACAAACATGCTTGCTACCATCCTAAAAGGCGAAATTTCGCTGTTATGAAATTTAAGCATACGGTCAAGCAAAAGAAGAAAGAATAATATAATTAAGGTATATATATGATGTTAGAAATAAAAGACCTTCATGCCAATATAGACGGCAAAGAGATATTAAAAGGTATCAACCTGACAGTCAATGAAGGGGAGGTACACGCCATTATGGGACCCAACGGTTCGGGCAAGAGCACCTTGTCGGCAGTGCTGGTAGGCAATCCGGCATTCGAGGTAACCCGGGGAAGCATCACCTTCCGCGGAAAAAACCTGCTCGAACTGTCGCCCGAAGACCGCAGCCACGAGGGCATCTTCCTCAGTTTTCAGTACCCGGTAGAGATTCCCGGCGTGAGCATGGTCAACTTCATGCGTGCTGCCGTCAACGAGCAACGCAAATACAAAGGTCTCGCACCTCTCACCGCAGGCGAGTTCCTGAAGTTGATGCGCGAGAAACGTGCCGTGGTGGAGTTAGACAACAAGCTTGCCAATCGATCGGTCAACGAGGGCTTCTCGGGCGGCGAAAAGAAGCGCAACGAAATCTTCCAAATGGCGATGCTCGAACCGCGCCTCAGCATACTCGACGAGACCGATTCCGGACTCGACATTGACGCGCTGCGCATCGTTGCCGAAGGGGTAAACAAACTCAAAACACCCCAAACAAGCACCATAGTCATCACACACTACCAGCGACTGCTGGATTATATCAAACCCGACGTCGTACACGTGCTCTACAAAGGTCGCATCGTGAAAACCGAAGGACCGGAGCTGGCGCTGGAATTAGAGAAGCGCGGTTACGATTGGATTAAAGAGGAACTGGGAGAATGAAACCGGAACAACCATACATCGACCTGTTTGCACAGGCAGAAGACATCTTGTGCCAACACAGCGCAGCGGCTCTGAACGCACCGCGCGCCGAAGCCTTTGCGCACTTTGAACGGATGGGATTCCCCACCCGCAAGATGGAGGAGTATAAGTACACCGACATCGGTACATACTTTGAACCCAACTTCGGATTGAATATCAAACGCCTCGACATGCCCGTGAATCCCTACGAAGTATTCAAATGCGACGTGCCCAACATGAGCACTTCGCTCTATTTCGTCGTCAACGATGCCTTCTACAACCGCCTGCTGCCCAAAGCGACACTGCCCGACGGTGTAATCATGGGTAGCCTGCGCGAACATCCCGACTTGGTGAAACAATACTACGCCAAGCTGGCAGACAGTTCCAAGGATGCCATCACCGCTTTCAACACGGCGTTTGCACAAGACGGCGTGCTGCTGTATGTGCCCCGCAACACCATCGTAGAACGCCCCATCCAGTTGATAAACATCTTGCGCGGCGACGTAGATTTTATGGTCAATCGCCGCGTACTGATCATCCTCGAAGAAGGAGCACAAGTACGCCTGTTGACGTGCGACCACGCCATGAACGAGGTCAACTTCCTCGCCACCCAAGTGATTGAGGCGTTTGTAGGACGCAACGCCACCTTCGACCTCTACGAGCTGGAAGAGACACACACATCGACCGTGCGCATCAGCAACCTGTATGTGCGGCAGGAAGCCGACAGCAACGTGCTGATCAACGGCATGACCCTGACCAACGGCACCACCCGCAACGCCACCCGCGTCACCCTTGCCGGTGAAGGCGCTCACCTCAACCTGTGCGGCATGGCCATTGCCGACCGCAACGAGCATGTCGACAATCAGACGCACATCGACCACGCCGTACCCCGCTGCACCAGTAACGAGCTTTTCAAATATGTACTCGACGAACAGGCGGTAGGCGCCTTTACCGGCATGGTACTGGTACGCCCCGGCGCGCAGAAAACCGTGTCGCAGCAAACCAACCGCAATCTGTGTGCTACCCGCGAAGCACACATGTACACCCGTCCGCAATTAGAGATATATGCCGACGACGTGAAATGCAGCCACGGAGCTACCGTAGGGCAGCTCGACGAACATGCACTCTTTTACATGCGCCAGCGCGGCATCCCCGAAAGAGAAGCTCGGCTGCTGCTCATGTTTGCCTTCGTCAATGAAGTGATCGACACCATCCGGATAGATGCACTAAAAGACCGCCTCCATCTGCTCGTAGAAAAACGGTTCCGCGGAGAACTATCTAAATGTCAAGAATGTGCCGGATGTAAGTAATCTCTATATACCTTAACTCTTTTTGTTTTTTGCATTGTTAATACTTTCGTACCTTTGAGCCTTCAAATGGTAATATAGTATATTTTACGGTAAAAGGATGAACAAAAAAGTAAGGTGGGTACTCATTGGAGTGCTTGTAATTGGTCTCATTGGATGGGGTATCTACTCCCAGCTTCCCAAAGAAAATAAAGAGTTGACGGCAGCCGACCGCATGGCGGGCGGCAGCACAGGAGCGAACAGACGCGCACTGAACGTCATCGGTAAGGTGATGCGCCCGCAGACGTTGAAAGACGAAATCAAAATCAGCGGCAGCCTGCTTCCCGATGAGGAGGTAAACCTGTCGTTCGAGACGTCGGGCAAGGTCACCGAGATCAACTTCGAGGAGGGCACCACCATCACCAAGGGTCAACTGCTTGCCAAGGTGAACGACCGTCCGCTGCAAGCCCAGCTGCAACGACTCACTGCCCAGTTGAAGCTGGCGGAAGACCGCGTGTTCCGTCAAAACGCCCTGCTCGAGCGCGATGCCGTCAGCAAAGAGGCCTACGAGCAGGTGAAAACCGAGCTTGCCACCCTCAACGCCGACATCGACTTGGTCAAAGCCAACCTCGCCCTGACGGAGCTGCGCGCGCCGTTTGACGGCGTCATCGGTCTGCGACAGGTCAGCATCGGTACCTACACCTCGCCCAGCACGGTCGTGGCGCGCCTGACCAAGCTCTCGCCCCTCAAAGTAGAATTTTCCGTTCCCGAACGCTACGCCAGCGACGTACCCATCGGCGCCGACGTCGACTTCACGCTCGACGGCAACATCAATCCCTACCATGCCCGCGTCTATGCCCGTGCCTCGCGCGTCGACCAAGACACCCGTACCCTCACGCTACGCGCCCTCTATCCAAACCTCGACGGTCGCGTCCTGCCCGGACGCTTTGTCGATGTCCGCCTGAGCAAAGCCGAAGTGAAAGATGCCATTGCCGTACCCGCCGAAGCCATCGTGCCCGAGATGGGCAAAGACAAGGTTTTCGCCTACCGCTCCGGCAAAGCGCAACCCGTAGAGATCAAAACCGGCATTCGCGACGATGCCAACGTAGAGGTAGTGCAAGGGCTGCAAGAGGGCGACACCGTCATCATCTCGGGTACGCTCCAACTGCGCACCGGACTGCCGGTCGTGCTCGACCAAGTGGATTAAACGGAATCAGAAACCCTGTCGTCTATCTTTATAGGAGGCGACACTAATTAACCCCCCCACACATAGAATGAATATCTCCGAACTAAGCATACGCCGCCCCGTACTTGCCACCGTACTTACCCTCGTCATTCTCCTCTTCGGCTTCATCGGCTACACCTACTTGGGCGTGCGCGAATACCCGTCGGTGGACAATCCCATCATCTCCGTGTCGTGCTCCTATCCGGGCGCCAATGCCGACGTGATCGAGAATCAGATTACCGAGCCGATCGAGCAGAACGTGAATGGCATACCGGGCATCCGCTCTCTGACCAGCGTCAGCTCGTATGGCAACTCACGCATCACGGTGGAGTTTGAACTCTCGGTCGACCTCGAGACAGCTGCCAACGACGTGCGCGACAAGGTGTCGCGCGCCCAACGCTTCCTGCCGCGCGACTGCGACCCGCCCACCGTGTCGAAAGCCGATGCCGACGCGACCCCCATCCTGATGGTGGCGTTGCAAAGCGACCAGCGACCCCTTTTGGAGCTGAGCGAGATTGCCGACCTGACCGTCAAGGAGCAACTCCAAACCATCTCCGACGTAAGTAGCGTCAGCATCTGGGGCGAGAAGCGCTACTCCATGCGCCTGTGGCTCGACCCCATCAAGATGGCAGGCTACGGCATCACCCCCATCGACGTAAAGAATGCCATCGACGCCGAGAATGTCGAACTCCCCTCGGGAAGTATCGAGGGTAATACCGTCGAACTCTCCATCCGCACCCTTGGCTTGATGCACACCGCCGAAGAGTTTAACAACGTGATTCTGCGCGAAGACGGCGGACGCATCATTCGCTTCAGCGACATCGGACGCGCCGAGCTGGGTCCGGCAGACATCAAGAGCTACATGAAGATCAACGGCGTGCCGATGGTATCCGTCGTGGTAGTGCCCCAGCCCGGCGCCAACCACATCGAGATTGCCGACGCCGTCTATCAACGCATGGAGCAGATGAAAAAAGACCTGCCCGAAGATGTGCGCTACTCCTACGGCTTCGACAACACGCGCTTCATCCGCTCGTCCATCGCCGAGGTGGAGAGCACCGTCTATGAAGCGTTCGTGCTCGTAATCATCATCATCTTCCTCTTCCTGCGCGACTGGCGCGTGACGCTGGTGCCGGTCATCGTGATCCCAGTGTCGCTCATCGGCGCTTTCTTTGTGATGTACTTGGCAGGCTTTTCCATCAACGTGCTCTCGATGTTGGCGGTGGTGCTCTCGGTGGGCTTGGTGGTCGACGACGCCATCGTAATGACCGAGAACATCTATGTGCGAATCGAGCGGGGCATGCCCCCCAAGGAGGCAGGCATCGAAGGTGCCAAAGAGATCTTCTTCGCCGTCATCTCGACCACCATCACGCTGGTGGCAGTATTCTTCCCCATCGTCTTTATGGAAGGCATCACCGGCAGACTCTTCCGCGAGTTCAGCATCGTGGTGTCGGGGTCGGTACTTATCTCCTCGTTCGTGGCGCTCACCTTCACCCCCATGCTTGCCACCAAGCTGCTGATACGGCGCGAGAAGAAGGGATGGTTCTACGCCAAGACCGAGCCGTTCTTCGACGGGATGAACCGCATCTACAGTGCTTCTCTGAATGCATTCCTGAACAAACGCTGGCTCACCTACCCCATCGTGGCAGCCGCGATTCTGACCATCGTCTACCTGTGGAACACCATCCCCTCGGAGATGGCGCCGCTCGAAGACCGTTCGCGCATCAACGTCAACACCACCGGACCGGAGGGCGTGACGTATGAGTACATGCGCGACTACGTAGAAGACCTTAACCTGCTGGTCGATTCCATCATTCCCGATGCCGAAGCGGTGACGGCACGCGTCTGGGGAAGCAGCGGCAGCGTGCAGATTACACTCAAGGATATGCAGGATCGCGATTACACGCAGATGCAGGTAGCCGAAGAGATTACCCAAGCCGTGCGCGGCAAGACCAAGGCGCGTGCCTTCGTACAGCAATCCACTTCGTTCGGCGGACGACGCGGCGGTATGCCGGTGCAGTACGTGCTGCAAGCCACCAACATCGAGAAGCTCCAAGAGATACTCCCCGTCTTCATGGCGAAGGTAAACGACAACCCCGTCTTCCAGATGGCAGACGTCAACCTCAAGTTCAGCAAGCCCGAAGCGCGCATCAACATCAACCGCGACAAGGCAAGCACCATGGGGGTCAACACCCGCAACATCGCCCAGACCCTGCAATACGGACTGAGCGGACAGCGTATGGGCTACTTCTACATGAACGGCAAGCAGTATGAGATATTGGGCGAAATCAATCGCCAGCAACGCAACAAGCCTGCCGACCTCAAGGGCATCTACATCCGCAGCAACAAAGGGGAGATGGTGCAGCTCGACAACCTCATCGACCTGACCAGCGGCATTGCCCCGCCGCAGCTCTACCGCTACAACCGCTTCGTGGCAGCCACCGTCTCTGCCGGACTGGCAGCGGGTAAGACCATCGGACAAGGACTCGACGAGATGGACAAGATAGCCAAAGAGACCCTCGACGACACCTTCCGCACCGCCTTGGCTGGCGACTCGAAAGAGTATCGCGAAAGCTCCTCCAGCCTGATGTTTGCCTTCGTACTTGCCATCTTCCTCATCTACCTCATCCTTGCGGCACAGTTCGAGAGCTTCAAAGACCCGCTCATCGTCATGTTCACCGTGCCGCTCGCCATCACGGGCGCACTGGTATTTATGTTCTTCTCGGGCATCACGATGAACATCTTCAGTCAGATCGGCATCATTATGCTCATCGGATTGGTGGCGAAGAACGGCATCCTCATCGTGGAGTTTGCCAACCAGAAGCAAGAGGCGGGCGAAGACAAGATGCAAGCCATCCGCGACGCCTCGCTCCAACGCCTGCGCCCCATCCTGATGACCAGCGCCTCGACCATTCTGGGCATCCTGCCGCTGGCATTCGCTACGGGAGAGGGATGCAACCAACGCATCGCCATGGGCGTGTCGGTAGCCGGAGGCATGTTGGTGTCGACGTTCCTGACCATGTTCATCGTTCCTGCCATCTACAGCTATGTGTCGACCAACCGACAGGCGCCAATCAAACCGAAAAAGTAAGCCTTTATAAACAGATGATATGGAGATTGACAATATGAAGCACACCTTATTATATATAAGCGCCGGTCTTGTACTTGCTTGGACACATCCGGTGCAGGCACAACAGACCTATACCCTGAAATCGTGTTTGGAAACAGGATTGGAGAACAACTATGCGCTCCGTCTTACCCGCAACGACGAGCAGGTTTCCAAGAACAATGCCACCCTTGCCAATGCCGGTGCTCTACCCACACTCGCATTGTCGGGCAGCTATACAGGGTCGGTAGACGATACAGATACCAAGTTACGTACCGGCGACGTCAACACAGTCAACGGTGCCTTCGACCAAACCATGAACGTAGGAGTGAACCTGAACTGGACCATCTTCGACGGATTCAATATCACCTCCGAATACAAACGCCTCAAGGAGTTGGAGCGGCAGGGCGAAACCAACACCCGCATCGCCGTGGAGGATCTGATTGCCAACATCACTGCCGAATACTACAATTATGTGCAACACAAGATTCGCCTGAAAAACTTCCGCTATGCCGTATCGCTCTCTAAAGAGCGGTTGCGCATTGTCGAGGAGCGATACCACATCGGTAACTTTTCCCGCTTGGATTACCAGCAAGCCAAAGTCGATTTCAACGCCGACAGCGCACAGTACATGAGGCAGCAAGAATCGCTCCACACCTCGCGCATCCAACTCAACGAACTAATGGCGATAGCCGATGTCGACCAGCCCTTCACCATCTCCGACACGTTGATAGATGTCTCTGCCAACCTACTCTTCGATGACCTGTGGAACTCCACCGAACAAACCAACGCTTCGCTGATACGGGCTGCACAAAACAACACCCTCGCCCGATTAGATTACAAGAAGGTGATGTCGCGCGATTATCCCTACCTGCGTTTAAACGGCGGCTACGGATATACCTACAACGATTATAGCAACGGCAACAACCCGCAAACTGCCAACAGGAAAAACCTTCGGGGAACCGTCGGCGTAACCGTCGGATTTAACCTCTTCGACGGCAAACGTAAGCAGCAGCGACGCAATGCGCGCATCAACATCGAAAATGCCCGGTTACAGCAAGAACAACTCGAACTCTCGCTCCGTGCCGACCTCACCAACCTGTGGCAAGCCTACCAAAACAACCTCGAACTGCTGAAGTTAGAACGACAGAACTTAGTCTCTGCCCGCGAAAACTACGAGATTGCCATGGAACGCTACATGCTGGGAAATCTTTCGGGTATCGAAATGCGCGAAGCACAAAAGAGCCTCCTCGATGCCGAAGAACGTATTCTCTCTGCCGAGTACGATACCAAAATGTGCGAAATATCACTGCTGCAAATCAGCGGCAGGGTAACGGAGTATCTATAGTAACGCGGAACTTTAGGAGATAAGATTGATATGACCCTTTCATCTGCAGCAGATGAAAGGGAGATTTTTCGGAGAACATCCCTTCATACGTACGCTTCCGTCCGTACAAGTGCGAACTGACGTCCCTGCACGTGTGAGCTAATGCCTCGGCGCCTGTGAATTGTCGCCTGTATCAGAGCGAGCTGTCTTCCGTAAGAGAGTTTACCCACATCAATACTTACGTACATTTTCAGAAAGTTGATTTTCAACTCTCATTTTTCATTTTTTCAATTTTCTCGTCATGATACAATCCACATTTATTAACACAAAATTTCTTCTTACCGCTTTCACCGGCTTTCACCTACCCCGCAACATTCTTCCATACACCCCTCTTGTTCGCTAAAATCATTCATCAGATACAATAATATGATAGATTATTCAACTGTTTACGATGGCCGTTATTGATAAATATAGGCATTTATGTGTATTTATCTTCGTATCATACGCTTATACCCACTAATCATTGATGTGTTTTTGCTTTCACTTTTTCATTTTTTGTTGCAACAATCTGACTAATAGCATTTTCTGGTGAAAGCAAATAGATTCGTTACGACGTTATTTCCTTTCATTCGGGTGTGTGGTTCGGTTACGAATATTTAATGGTAATACAAATATTTTGTTCGTTTAAGTATTGTTCTCCACGTATCATTTTTTGTTGTCCATGTAACATTTTAGAGCTGCAGGCTCGATGTAGATTAAGTTTCACGCTATGCGACTATTTAGAATGAAACTATTTAACGGAAGTAATTATATTCTGTCAATTGCTAAGAGCTGAATCAATAGTCGGCTCATTCCACTACTTATTCACCAATTCGTTTGCAGGGCAACCGCATCAAATCTAATACGAATAGCATTACGGGCTGAACCAACGACCGGCGAAGCCTATACGCTGACTATCCGCCAAGCCACATTAGATTTGATGCGGTTACCCCGATTCGTTTGGTAATTATTGGTTTTATTAGAACATAAAAACTATCTTTGCCACCAAACTTTTTAATAGTGAACAATTTATGGAAACCATAGCGAGAATCTTTAATACGGCGGGACCTATCAAACCCAAGATACATTACCATGTAGACCCGTTGACACGCTTCAGTCTCGAGGGGATAGAATCGCTGATTGAGTACGGAAAGTACTTTGTGCTCCATGCCCCGCGACAGACAGGCAAGACCTCGTGTCTGCTGGCGCTACGCGACTACTTGAACAAGCAGGGACGTTATTACGCCGTGTATGTCAATGTGGAAGAAGGGCA
Source organism: Prevotellaceae bacterium (assembly GCA_031262085.1). Taxonomy (GTDB): domain Bacteria; phylum Bacteroidota; class Bacteroidia; order Bacteroidales; family Bacteroidaceae; genus Bacteroides. Next base: position 25,329 of record JAISIN010000097.1, on the reverse strand, counting down.
AGCGTATCGCAATGAGAAGGAAGAGGTAACTCGGAATGTGGTGAGTAACCTTTGTGATGGGCTAAGCCTGATTATCGGCGATGAACTGCCCAATCTCGTTAGAGAAGAGACCATCGCCCAAGTGCCTGTCAGCGCTTTGTTATCCGGCTATTTGTCGCGTCTTAGTCGGGCGCTCGACCGTCCGTTGGTAGTTCTTATCGACGAGATAGATGCGCTTGTCGGCGATTCGCTTGTGAGCGTGCTACGCCAGATACGTAGCGGATACAACAATCGTCCCGCTGCTTTCCCGCAATCCGTCATTCTCTGTGGCGTACGCGACGTGCGCGACTATCGTATCGTGCTCTCCAATCAAGACATTATCACCGGCGGTTCGGCATTCAACATCAAAGCCGAATCGCTCCGACTAGGCAACTTCTCCAAGGAAGAGATTCACGAACTCTACATGCAGCACACTGAAGCCACCGGACAGGTGTTCGACGAAGCCTGCTTCCCCATGGTCTGGGAATCCACCGAAGGACAACCGTGGTTAGTCAATGCATTGGGCTACGAAGTGACAAGCAGAATGGTCGAAAACCGCGACCGCTCTATCCGCATCACTCGTGAAATGCTATTTCGCGCCCGAGAGAACATCATCTATCGCCGTGAGACACATATCGATATTCTGATCGACAAACTGCGCGAAGAGCGTGTACGCAACGTCATCGATCCCATCCTTGCCAACGAAGACGGTGAGGTAGAAGAACTACTTAAAGAAGACGACATACAGTATGTAGTGGACCTGGGATTGATAGTACGCGACAAACCCTTGCGTATCGCCAATGGCATCTATAAAGAAATCATCCCCCGCGAACTGACTTGGGCGCGCCAACAAACGCTGCTTCAACAGCCTGCCTGGTATATGAACCCCGACAACAGTCTCAACATGGAAAAGCTGTTGCTCGACTTCCAGCAATTCTTCCGTCAAAACGGCGATTCGTGGATAGAGCGATTCGACTACCGCGAGAGCGCTCCGCAACTCCTGCTCCAAGCCTTCCTGCAACGAATTATCAACGGCGGTGGCTACATCGACCGCGAATACGGACTGGGACGCGGACGTACCGACCTGCTTATTCGCAAGCCACTGACCGACGGCTACGACGGTCCCGTTCAATACATCGTCTTAGAGTTGAAAATCAAGCGCGCCAGCGTACCCAAAACCATCGAACTCGGGCTGGAGCAAACATCGGCATACATGGACAAAGCTGCCCCCCATGCCGAGGGACACTTCATCCTATTTAACCGCGACAAGAGTGCCACGTGGAGTAAAAAGATCTGGCACCGCAGAGAAACCTATCACGGGCGAATCATCACCGTATGGGGAATGTAATGTGGAATTCATCGCACAAGTCACACGTCATGAAGCTCTCACCAAAGAACTGTATACTCGCAGCCATACTGTTACCGTTTCTGACGTTAGCTTGTGGGGGCAGTAATCCCGACAACACCGAACCGGATCCGGTCGTTCCCGAAACACCGGTTGATCCCGAACCATCCGACCCGCCGGTCACCATCGTCCCCGACGTAACGCCCGACAACACCGGCATGGAAAGTAACGCCTCTGCGCTGGCAGCAAAGATCACCATCGGATGGAACCTCTACAACACGCTCGAAGCGACCGGTGGCGAAACGGCATGGGGCAACCCCCCAACCACGCAGGCATTGATCGATGCCGTGAAGCAGGCAGGGTTTAATGCCATCCGCATCCCCTGCGCATGGAATGCTTACGCTACCGGAAGCGATTACACCATCGACGCCAAGTGGATGGCGCGCGTCAAGGAGGTAGTAGATTACTGCATGAATGCCAACCTCTACACCATTATCAATATACACTGGGACGGCGGTTGGTTAGAAGAGAACTGCACCCCCGACAAGCAAGATGTAAACAACCGCAAGCAGAAAGCATACTGGACACAGATAGCCACCACCTTTCGCAACTACGACGAACGGCTGCTCTTTGCCGGCTGCAACGAGCCGAATGTGACAGATGCCGCCCAAATGGTTGTGCTAAAGAGCTACGAGCAGACTTTTGTGGACGCCGTGCGCACCACCGGCGGCAAAAACTACTACCGCACCCTCATTGTGCAAGGTCCCAATACCGACATCGACAAGACCGATGCACTTTTAGGAGAAATGCCCGCCGACGTCGTTCCCAACCGCCTGATGGCAGAGGTACACTACTACGCCCCTTGGCAGTTCTGCGGCTTGACCGAAGATGCAGACTGGGGCAGGATGTTTTACTTTTGGGGGGCAGCCTACCATATACCGGGTTCCGACCGCAACGCCACCCTGCAAGAAGAGGATTATCTGATGCAGCAGTTTGCCAAAGTAAAAGCGCAGTTTACCGACAAAGGCATTCCGGTCGTACTGGGAGAGTATGGCGCTGTCGACCGACTCACCCTCACCGGCAAGGAATTAGAGACACACCTCGCCTCGCGTGCCTACTTCAACGAAATCGTGACCCGCGAAGCCAAGAACCATGGCATGGTACCTTTCTGCTGGAACATGGGCACCCCCCTGATAGACCGCACCTCTTGTACCGTTGCCGATACCCAACTGCTGCAAGCATTGATGCGTGGGGCAACCGATGGTAAATACCCTTATTAATCCACGTAAATATTAGCAAAGGCGGTCAACAAAATCATTTGATAATTGTTCTCTCTCATAGCGATGCCGTGCGCATATTTCAATAAACACGTTTAACAATCAAATAACAATTAAGTATGAAAAAGTACATTGCAGAAATGCTTGGAACCATGGTTCTGGTTTTGATGGGTTGCGGTAGCGCTGTGTTCGCAGCAGGCGGCGCAGCAGGAACCGTTGCATCGGGCGTAGGAACACTGGGCGTAGCATTCGCCTTTGGTCTTTCAGTGGTAGCCATGGCGTATGCCATCGGTGGAATATCGGGTTGCCACATCAATCCGGCTATCACCTTGGGCGTATTTCTTTCGGGACGTATGAGTGGCAAAGATGCTGCCGGTTACATGATCTTTCAGGTTATCGGCGCCATTATCGGATCAGCCGTTCTCTTCGCGCTGGTATCTACCGGCGGACATGGCGGCGCAACGTCGACAGGTGCCAACAGCTTCGCCGACGGAGCCACCCTACAGGCATTCATTGCCGAAGCGGTCTTCACATTCATCTTTGTATGGGTAGTGCTGGGCAGCACCGACGAAAAGAGAGGTGCAGGCAACTTTGCCGGTCTTGCTATCGGCTTGACATTGGTGCTGGTACACATTGTATGTATCCCTATCACCGGCACATCGGTTAATCCCGCGCGCAGCATCGGTCCGGCTCTGTTTCAAGGCGGTACGGCACTCACACAGCTATGGCTCTTCATCGTTGCCCCGCTGGTAGGAGCAGCTTGCAGCGCTGCTGTATGGAAGTTGATTGGCAGCGACGAGAAGAAGAAGTAAACCCGTCAATCAAACAGTTCCCTTAACACATCGAGCGAATGTAAAAGGGGGAAATTGGGTACATGCAACCGATAGTACTCATTGATAATGGTGAGACATCGGTTGCGCTCTACACGGTTCATCACAAACAGGTGCATCGTTTCATAGTTCATGCGCATCAACCGATTCAACCGCGCCGCCTCATCGGGCTGCAAATACAAGGCATGTTGCTGCGGACGGTCGGCTGTAAAACAACCGTTTAGCAAATCGAAGTAATCACCCGCATGAAAGTCGTCCAGATTGGGATACAACCCCAGAAAGCGCGACAAACGCATGAGAAACACCAAGTGGAAATTGGCAAAACTACTGCGGCACGCATCCAACCACACGATAGAGTGTTGCAAATAAGCAAACAGCGGTCGGTTCTCTGTCTCCTCGCGCACGGCACGATACAGAAACTCCGCTACAAACAGCGCAATGGCAGACTTATAAGGGTCAAAAGGTATGGAGGCGAACGGATAATCCGATTTCGCCTCCTTTATTCTATGCAAGGTAGTGCCGGAACGAATATCCACCTCCAGTTCTACCAGCGACAGCGGCTGAAACAACACCGCCTTCGTGGGCGACTTGCGCGAACGGGAAGCAGCGAGAGCCAATGAGACACGACCGATCGTTTCGGTATAGACATCGACAATCAGCGTCGTATCACTATATTTTAAGGTGTGAAGCACCACACCACGAGTAGTTTGCAGCATGTATATCAATACTTGAATGTGGCTAAGAAGGGACAAATCTACTATTTTTTCCGCGAATAGTTTGCTAATTAAAAAATAGTATCTACCTTTGCACCCACAAAATCAGAATGGCCCGTTCGTCTATCGGTTAGGACGCAAGATTTTCATTCTTGAAAGGGGGGTTCGATTCCCCCACGGGCTACCAATAAAACGTAATTGTAGAACATCAAAAGATTAGTCGAAATGGCAAATCACAAGTCATCTCTGAAGAGAATCAGACAAGAAGAGAAGCGCAGACTTCACAACCGCTATTATAGCAAAACCATGCGTAATGCTGTACGGAAAATTCGTGCTACTACCCAAAAAGAGGAAGCAGTAGTGCTCTACCCGAAGGTAGTGAAGATGCTGGATAAGTTGGCTAAAACCAATATTATTCACAAGAACAAGGCGAACAACCTGAAGTCGAAGCTGGCTTTGTACATCAACAAGCTGGGATAAATCTTGACCGATTCATAGAGGTCATGTTCTTAATCCCTCCTTTGAGCTGCTTCGCATAAGCCGCATAAGGGAAGAGATTGTTTAAGGATATTTCTTTATATATAGATAGGTAAGCCGGGCATGACTGCTCGGCTTTCCTACTATAAAATAATCGGTTATTTCCTTCCCTAATTCATGCATTTTCATTACCTTTGCGCGTTGTTTTTGAATAATATAATAAAGTATGACCGAAGAACAAATAAACGCCAATAACGGGAGTTACTCGGCGGAAAACATTCAGGTATTAGAGGGTCTGGAAGCTGTCAGGAAGCGTCCGGCGATGTACATTGGTGATATCAGCACAAAGGGATTGCACCACTTGGTCTACGAGGTGGTAGACAACTCTATCGATGAAGCATTGGCAGGTTACTGCGACCACATAGAGGTGACCATCAACGAAGATAATTCCATCACCGTTCAAGACAACGGACGAGGCATTCCGGTCGACATGCACGAGAAAGAGAAAAAGTCGGCGCTCGAAGTGGTGATGACAGTTCTGCATGCCGGCGGAAAGTTCGACAAAGGCTCGTACAAAGTATCAGGAGGATTGCACGGTGTAGGCGTATCGTGCGTAAACGCACTCTCCACACACATGACCACGCAAGTATTCCGCAACGGGAAGATCTACCAGCAAGAGTACGCCTGCGGTCACCCGCTTTACGACGTAAAAGAGGTCGGGACAAGCAGCATCACCGGCACCCGGCAGCAGTTCTGGCCGGATGCCACCATCTTCACAGAGACCGTATACAACTACGATATCCTTGCCACCCGCATGCGCGAGCTGGCATACCTCAACGCAGGTATCAAAATTACGCTTACCGACCTGCGTTCGATCGATGAGGGAGGCTTGCCGCGTCAGGAAGTATTCCATTCGATCGACGGTCTGAAAGAGTTTGTCCGCTACATCGATTCCTCACGCGACCACCTCATCAACGATGTCATATATATCAACACCGAAAAACAAGGCACACCGGTAGAAGTAGCTATCATGTACAACACCTCATACAATGAGAATGTACACTCGTATGTGAACAACATCAATACCATCGAGGGCGGCACGCACTTGGCAGGCTTCCGCCGTGCACTGACACGCACGCTGAAGAAATATGCCGAAGACAACAAGATGCTCGAAAAAGCCAAGGTCGAGATTGCCGGCGACGACTTCCGCGAAGGACTGACCGCCGTGATCTCCATCAAGGTGGCAGAGCCGCAATTCGAGGGACAGACCAAGACCAAGTTGGGCAACAACGAGGTGATGGGCGCCGTAGACCAGGCTGTGTCGGAAGCGCTGACTTACTATCTGGAGGAGCACCCCAAAGAGGCAAAGACCATTGTCGACAAAGTGATACTGGCAGCGCAAGCCCGCATCGCCGCCCGTAAAGCGCGCGAGTCGGTGCAGCGCAAGTCGCCCATGTCGGGCGGCGGACTACCCGGCAAGCTGGCAGACTGCTCCAGCAAAGACGCCGAAGAGTGCGAACTGTTCCTCGTTGAGGGCGATTCGGCAGGCGGTTCAGCCAAGCAGGGACGCGATCGCAAGTTCCAAGCCATCCTGCCGCTGCGCGGTAAGATTCTGAACGTAGAAAAGGTGATGTGGCACAAAGCCTTCGAAAGCGAAGAGGTGAACAACATCATTCAGGCGCTGGGAGTGCGCTTCGGCGTCAACAGCGAAGACAGCAAAGAAGCCAACATAGACAAGCTGAGATATAAAAAAGTCATCATCATGACCGACGCCGACGTCGATGGTTCGCACATCGACACCCTCATCATGACATTCTTCTTCCGCTACATACCGCAGATTATTCAGAACGGCAGCCTCTACATCGCTACTCCTCCCCTCTACCTCTGCTCCAAAGGCAAGACGAAGGAATATTGCTGGACAGACCAGCAACGCCAGCGCTTCATTGATACGTATGGAGGGGGTTCTGAGAATGCCGTGCACACCCAGCGCTACAAAGGTTTGGGTGAAATGAACCCCGAGCAGCTCTGGGAAACCACCATGAATCCCGAAAACCGGATGCTCAAACAAGTCAATCTGGAGAATGCAGCCGAAGCCGACTATATCTTCTCCATGCTCATGGGTGAAGACGTAGCGCCGCGACGAGATTTCATCGAGAAGAACGCAACGTATGCTAATATCGACGCATAAGCGTGGAATATACTACATAATCATCACAAAAAACAACGTTAAGTTGCATTAAGTACAAAAAACAGCTACCTTTGCTCGTCGTAAATCTATTTATCATCAAGATGTTATGAAGGGTATTATTCTGTTTTTGTATTTACTGGGATGTCCGCTCCTGCTATCGGCTCAGCAGGAAACGCACGTCATCATGGGCGATGAACAGACGTCCAAGTACTTTCCACTACTGAAAGACAAGCGTATAGCCATCTTTTCCAACCACACCGGTATGATTGGAGACAAGCATATACTGGATGTATTGCTTGAGAAAAAGTTCGATGTGGTAGCCATCTTCTCACCCGAACACGGGTTCCGGGGCGATGCCGATGCCGGCGAACACGTGTCGAGTATGGTTGACCCGAAAACCGGCGTACCTATTCTCTCGCTCTACGACGGACAATCGAGCCGACCGAGCGAGGTATCCATGCGCATGTTCGACGTATTGATCGTCGACATTCAGGATGTAGGGCTACGCTTTTATACCTATTATATAAGCATGTGCCGGTTGATGGATGCCTGTGCCGAATATGGACGCAAGATGATTATCCTCGATCGCCCCAACCCCAACGGATTCTATGTAGACGGTCCCCTGCTCGACATGAAATACAAGTCGAATGTAGGTTGGCTACCCATCCCCGTGGTACACGGCATGACATTAGGCGAACTGGCAGGCATGATCAACGGCGAAGGCTGGCTACCCAACGGGCGTGTGTGCGACATTGAGGTGATTACTTGCCTTAACTACACCCACCGCACCAAGTATCGACTCCCCGTCGCCCCCTCGCCCAATCTTCCCAACATGAAATCAGTCTACCTCTACCCCTCCATCTGCTTCTTCGAGGGGACAGTGGTCAGCTTGGGACGCGGCACATCGCTTCCCTTCCAAGTGTACGGACACCCTGCCATGAAGGGATACGACTACTCTTTCACCCCGCATAGCGTACCCGGCGCAAAAAATCCGCCGCTGTTGGGTAAGATGTGCTACGGCGTCAACCTCAGCCATTTAAGCGAGCGGCAGATTTGGAGGAACGGCATCGACCTAAGTTACCTGATCGATGCTTACCGCAATCTGAACATGGACGACAAGTTTTTCACCTCCTACTTCGAGTTGCTCATCGGTACCGACTATGTGCGCAAGATGATCGAAGCCGACAAAAGCGCCGAGGTGATAAAAGCCGCTTGGCAAGACGATGTGGCGAAGTTCAAGAAACAACGGAAGCCCTACTTACTGTACGAAGAATAACCGCCCCCTCCTCCCCAACTTTTAATTTTTAACTTTCAATTTTTAAAACGTGTCTCCCCTCCTCGTCCTCCTCCTCATAGCCGCATACTTTGCGCTGCTTTTCACGGTGTCATACCTTGCCGGCAGGCGTGCCGACAACGCCGGTTTCTTTGTCGGCAACCGCCGGTCGCGGTGGTACGTAGTGGCGTTTGCCATGATAGGCTCCAGCATATCGGGAGTAACGTTTGTTTCGGTACCGGGCATGGTGGCTGCGAGCGATTTCGGCTACATGCAGATGGTGCTGGGTTTTGTAGCGGGGCAGTTGGTGATTGCGTTTGTGCTCACGCCGCTATTCTACCGGATGCAGTTGGTGTCGATTTACGAATACTTAGAGAAGCGGTTCGGGTTGGCATCCTATCGCACGGGAGCATGGTTTTTCTTTGTCTCGAAGATGCTGGGAGCCGCTGTACGGTTGTTTGTGGTGTGCGTCACACTACAACTGCTGGTATTCGAGCCGTTAGGGTTGCCGTTTGTACTGAACGCCATACTGACGGTAGCGCTGGTGTGGCTCTACACCTTCCGCGGCGGAGTAAAGTCGCTCATCTGGACAGACTCACTCAAGACCTTCTGCCTGGTGGTGTCGGTAGGGCTGTGCATCTACTACATGGCATCGCGGCTACACTTCTCGTTGGGTGAAATGATCAGCTCCATCTTCGGCGACGAACGGTCGCGCATCTTCTTCTTCGACGACGTAAACAACAAGCAATACTTTTTCAAGCAGTTTTTGGCAGGCATGTTCACCATGATAGCCACCAACGGTCTCGACCAAGACATGATGCAACGCAACCTGAGTTGTCGTAACTCGCGCGATTCGCAGAAGAATTTGCTCACGAGCGTCTTCTTCCAAGTAGTCATCAACCTGCTGTTCCTGATGCTGGGCGTACTGCTCTACCAGTTTGCCGGGCGTCAAGGCATTACGATAGAGCGGAGCGACGAGTTGTTCCCGCAGATAGCCGTCAAAAGCGGGCACCTCCCCATCGTGGTAGCGATACTCTTTATCATAGGGCTGATCTCGGCAGCATACGCAGCGGCAGGCTCGGCGCTGACGGCACTCACCACCTCGTTTACGGTCGACATATTAGGCGCACACGGCAAGAGCGAAGCTGCTGTGGTACGACTACGCAAACGGGTACACATAGGCATGGCAATCGTCATGGCTATCACCATCTTTGTCTTCAATGAACTGAATAACACCAGCGTTATCGACGCCGTATATCGGTTGGCAAGCTACACCTACGGACCGATATTAGGCTTGTTCGCCTTCGGCATCCTGATGCAGCAGCCGGTACGCGACCGCTGGATACCCTTAGTGGCGATACTCTCGCCCATTCTCTGTTTGGTGCTCGACACACACTCCGAAGCATGGTTTGGTGGCTACCAATTCAGCTACGAACTACTTATTATGAATGCCGCGTTCACCTTCGTCGGGCTATGCCTGTTGATTAAGCGAAAAGCGAATGCCTGATAGAATGGCTCTGATTATGAAGAAGATTTTCTTTTTATGGCTTGTCGCCCTCTTGCCCGCAGCAGTCGGCGCACAAGCCTTGCCCGACACAGTACGTCGGGCTATCGGCAACTACCTGATGGGGTTTGCCTCACGCACCGTGCGCACCAGTAATATCCGGGTCGATTCGGTGTCGGTGACAGGTCATACGTTGACCATCTTAGCCATCAACTTCGACGACTATCCCATCCGCGAATCGAACATACCTATAATATATAATGGTATACGCCAATTGCTACCTCCATCGTTTGCCCGCTACAAGCTTCAACTGCTGGCAGGTCCCGACCGGCTACCCCTCGAACAGTTTATCCCCCAAGCCCTGCGCAGCAAGCCCGATAAAAAGGAGAAGCATTTCACGCCCAACAACGGCAAGACCCCGCCGCTCGTCACCCGTCTGTCGCGCCTCTTCACCCCTACCCACGGCTTGCTCAACCGCCACATTGCGCTGTGGCAGAGTCACGGTCGTTACTACGAGCAAAAACTCAGCCGCTGGGAGTGGCAGCGCGCCCGACTGATGCAGACCGTAGAAGACCTCTATACACAGAGCTACGTACTCCCCTTCTTAGTGCCCATGCTGGAGAGCGCCGGCGCCAACGTGCTGTTGCCCCGCGAACGCGACACCCGTCGCGAGGAGGTCGTGGTAGACAATGATACCATCTTTTTCCGCAACTCCATCTACTCCGAGCTTGAAGGCGACAACCATTGGTCGCAGGGCGACAGCACAGGGTTTGCCCAGCGCCGCGCCAGATACATCAACTTCGAGAACCCCTTCCGCGAAGGTACCTACCGCACCACCCGGACGATTCGCAAAGGAACCGAGAGCACTGCTACCTGGGTGCCCGACATACCTGTAGCAGGCGATTATGCCGTGTACATCTCCTACCATTCTCTGCCACAGAGCACTACCGACGCCCTCTACACCGTCTACCACACCGGCGGAGAGACACAGTTCCGTGTCAACCAGCAGATGGGCGGCGGCACTTGGATATACCTCGGTACCTTCCGCTTCGCAGCGGGCAAGAGCAGTTGCCGTGTGACGCTCACCAACCGCTCCTCCAAAGCCGGACGCATCCTCACCGCCGATGCGATTAAGTTTGGCGGCGGCATGGGCAACATCGCCCGCCGTGTGTCCGACGACGCCATCGTGACGGAGAACATACGTAGCGACCAGCAGACCTCCGAACAGCTCATCGTCCTGCCCGAGCTGAACTATCCTTACGAGGTGAGCGGTGACCCGCGCTACTGCGAAGCTGCCCGCTACTGGCTGCAGTGGGCAGGTATGCCCGACAGCATCTACTCAGAGAGTAAGGGTCACAACGACTACACCGACGACTACCGTGCCCGCGGGCTGTGGGTGAACTACCTCGCCGGCGGCTCGGCAGCCTATCCGGAAGGTGGCGGTCTGCACATCCCCGTCGACATGGCGCTGGCGTTTCACAGCGATGCAGGCACCACCAAGACCGACAGCATCGTAGGCACGCTGGGCATCTACTTCACCAACGCATATGGCGGAACCTTCGCGGGCGGAGCATCGCGCTACCGTTCGCACGACTTGGTCGACCTCATTCAGAGCAACATCGTCAACGACATCCGCGCCTTATACGACCCCCACTGGACCCGCCGCGGCAAGTGGAACTCCTCGTACAACGAAGCCCGCATTCCACGCGTACCCACGATGCTGCTGGAGCTGTTGTCGCACCAAAACTTTGCCGACATGCGCTACGGTCTCGACCCCTCTTTCCGCTTTACCGTCAGCCGTGCCGTCTATAAAGGCATCCTGCGCTTCCTTTGCTCTCAGTATGGCACCCCCTACGTGGTACAGCCGTTGGGCGTAGACCACCTCGCCCTACGCATGAGCGGTGAGCGCGAAGTAGCCCTGACTTGGCGTCCACGCATCGACCGGCTGGAGCCGACAGCCACAGCCGAACGTTATATAGTCTACACCCGCATCGGTGACGGCGACTTCGACAACGGCACCCTCGTCAGCGACACCATCTACCACACCTCCATCCCCGCCGGCGTCATCTGCAGCTACCGTGTCACGGCTGTCAACAGCGGTGGCGAGAGCTTCCCCTCGGAGACACTCTCCGTAGGACGCGCCCTCAATGCCCGCTCCACCATCCTCGTCGTCAACGGCTTCGACCGCATCAGCGCCCCTGCCGACTTCGTGATGCCCGCCCCGCTGGATACCCTCTACGCCGGCTTTCTGGATAACATCGACCGCGGCGTACCCTATATCAAGGACATCAGCTATGTAGGCAGCCAGAAAGAATTCAACCGCAGCATCCCTTGGATGGACGACGACGCCAGCGGCTACGGCGACAGCTTTGGCAACTACGAAGACATGGTGATTGCCGGAAATACCTTCGACTATCCGGCAGTACACGGCGCCGCTATTCTCAAAAACGGATACTCCTTTGTCTCGTGCAGCGACGAAGCTGTCGAAGCGGGTATCATCCGACTGACCGACTACCCCATCGTCGACCTCATCCTCGGTAAGGAAGCCCAAGCCAAGACGGGACGTGGAGGCATCATCCCGCTGCGATACAAAACCTTCACCCTACCGATGCAAAATGCCATTAGCGATTTCTGCAACCAAGGAGGATACTTCTTCACTTCGGGCGCCTACGTAGCCACCGACCTATGGAATCACCCACTCGTGGCTTCCGTCGAAGCCGACCGCAAGTTCCTCACCGACGTGCTGAAGATTAAATGGCGTGCCAACCAAGCCTCCGTAGCCGGACGGGTCAAGTGCGTCGTATCGCCCACCTACTCCAACCATTGCGAGATATCCTACTACAACGAGCCTAACGATACCTGTTATGCCGTAGAATCGCCCGACGGCATTGAGCCTGCCGATAATACTCCGGATGCCCACACCGTGATGCGTTACTCGGAGAATAACCTTAGCGCCGGCGTATCCTACCGCGATGCGACCTATCGCACCTTCGTGCTGGGCTTCCCCCTTGAGACCGTGCGCACCGCTGCCGATCGAACGGAACTGATGAAAATTATACTCGATTTCTTCGAGAAAGAGTAAGCATAAAGATGAAGTAATCATGAATAATGTAACCACCTACACACTCAATCGACTCTGTACCAGCGCCGACATCCGCCGGATAGCCGAAGAGAGCGCCACCCCCTACACCCTGCTATACACCAGACCCGATGGCATCCGGTGGGGATTGTTCGGCTTGGAACGCATGATTCAGGTGATGGAAAGCGCCTATGCCGACCTGGTGTATGCCGACCATTACCAACTCACCGACGGTGTGCTGCATCCTGCCCCCGTCATCGATTATCAATTGGGATCGCTACGCGACGACTTCAACTTCGGTTCCGTACTACTGGTACGCACCAGCGCGCTGAAAGCCGCCGCCCCCTATGCGAAAGACAACTACCGGTATGCCGGTTTGTACAACCTGCGGTTGCGCCTCTCTCAACGTCAACTGCCCGTTCACATCAACGAATATCTATACACCGAAGTCAACGACGACAGCCGTTCGAGCGGTGAGCGACTGTTCGACTACGTGAATCCCCGCAACCGCGACGTGCAAATAGAGATGGAGCGCGCCTGCACGACACATCTCAAGAAAATCGGTGCGTGGCTACCCGCCGTAAAGATTCGCCTGCGGCAAGACGAACAGAATGAATATACGGCATCGGTCATCATCCCCGTGCGCAACCGTGTACGCACCATCGCCGATGCCATTCGCTCGGTGCAGATGCAAGAGATGCCGTTTCGTGCCAACATCATCGTCATAGACAATCACTCCACCGACGGCACCACCGAACTCATCGAACGGGAATTCGGCTCCGACCCCAACCTGATACATCTCATCCCCGACCGCGATGATCTGGGTATCGGCGGTTGCTGGAACCTGGCTGTACACCACTCCAAGTGCGGCAAGTACGCCGTGCAGCTCGACAGCGACGATATGTACAGCACCCCACATGCCTTGGCAGCTATCGTGAGTACCTTTCAGAAGCAACACTGCGCCATGGTGATCGGCACCTACCGCATCACCGACTTCGGATTGAACGAGATTCCGCCCGGCATTATCGACCATGCCGAGTGGACACCCAAGAACGGGCACAACAATGCCCTGCGCATCAACGGATTGGGCGCCCCCCGTGCCTTCTATACCCCCGTGCTGCGGCAGATCGACTTTCCCAATGTGAGCTACGGCGAAGATTATGCCATCGGGCTGCGTCTCTCGCGTCAGTACCGCATCGGACGAATCTACGAACCCATCTATAACTGCCGCCGCTGGGAAGGCAACTCGGATGCCGCACTCACCATTGAGCAACAAAATGCGCACAATCTGTACAAAGACCGGTTGCGAACGTGGGAGGTACAGGCGAGAATCACCATGAATAAGTAAAGACAACGTATCATGACGATCGATGAATTTTTCGACAAACAACTGACTGAATGGCCGCTGGCCCGCGACAACTATGCCGCCCTTGCCCGTGTACGTACCAAGACACTGATGGTCGACGGTCTGCCGTATCGGGTACAATCCAACGCTGCCCGCATCCTCTCCACAGCGGCAAAGACAGACGCCCGGAGTATCAGCGAACGTCCCTGCTTCCTTTGCCGCACCAACCGTCCGCCGGAGCAGCGATACATAGACCATGTACTCGACAGCTATGATATATTGGTCAACCCCTACCCCATCTTCCCACGTCATCTTACCATCGCGCTGACGGAGCACCACCCGCAAGCGCTTTCGGACGAGCGCTTCGCCGATATGCTCACACTGGCTCAGATGCTCCCCCACTTTATCCTGTTCTACAACGACGCACAAAGCGGTGCCTCTGCCCCCGACCATCTGCACTTTCAGGCAGGCAGTCGCAACATCCTGCCGGTAGAACAGGCGATCTATCGAAGTCGGTTCGAACCACATGCCCGCTTCATCGATACGGACTGCCGCGAGGAGGCTGTTGCCCGCTTCGCGCAGCTTTTTCGCAACCTCCAAATAACCCAAGAGCGCGTTGACCCAATGCTGAATCTCCTCTGTTGGTACCACGACGGACAATGGACAGTCAGCCTCTTTCCCCGCAAGAAATATCGCCCCGACTGCTACTACGCCTCGGGCAAAGCACAACTGCTTTGCAGTCCGGCAGCCGTCGAAATGGCAGGTCTCTTCGTGCTGCCGCGCGAAGAAGACTTCGAGAGAATCACAGCAACAGATATTTACCACATCATTCAAGAAGTATCATGACACACACCGAAGAACCCCGAATCCAAGTCGGCATTCTCTTTGAGCCGAAGATTGAGTTTGTGCTCTACACCCCCTTCCATACCGACGGTGAAGAGGATGACGTACGCGGTCCGCAGACCGTCCGTTATGAACGTGGCAAAATAGCATGGCGCGACGGCCTGTACGACGAGTTGATATTCACCCCCGCCGACGAGGCTGCTGCCAGCTTCGAGCTGCTGGATGTTACCATCGGCATCAACTTCCACTGGCAACGCAAGGAAGACCAGTGCTTCCGCGGCGCCTTGAAGTTCATGGTCGAAGGGGGCAAACTCACCGCCGTCAACATCATCCGTACCGAGGAGTATCTTACCAGCGTCATCTCCAGCGAGATGAGCGCCCATGCCTCGTCCGAGCTACTCAAAGCACACGCCATCATCTCCAGAAGCTGGCTGATGCGTAACCTCTCTGCCCACCCGCACTACAACGTCTGCGCCGACGACCATTGCCAGCGCTATCAGGGCATCACTCGCGCCACTACCGACCGTGTGCGCCAAGCTGTTGCCGACACGCGCGGCAGGGTGCTGACCTACCACGGTGAAATCTGCGACGCCCGCTACTCCAAGTGTTGCGGCGGTGTCATGGAGGAGTTTCAATATGCGTGGGAGGATGTACCTCACCCCTACCTGAAGGGTAAACGCGACAGTATGTTGGTGACCACCCTACCTCCCCTCATGCAGGAGCCTGATGCCGAACGCTGGATACGCTCTGCACCGGAGGCCTTCTGCAACACCGCCGACAAGCAGGTGTTGTCGCAGGTTCTCAACAGTTACGACCAGGAAACGGTGAACTTCTTCCGCTGGGAAGTGGCATATACCCAAGACGAACTCGCTGCGCTCATCCGCCAACGTTCGGGCATCGACTATGGCGGCATTGTCGACCTCATCCCCGTCGCCCGCGGCACCTCCGGACGCATTTGGCAGCTCCGCATCGTGGGTACCCTGCATACGCAGGTCATCGGCAAAGAGTTAGAGATACGCCGTACCCTCTCCCCCTCGCACCTGTACAGCGCCGCCTTCATCGTCGACAAAAAGGGTGTCACGCCCGACGGCTTACCCGCCCGCTTCGTGCTTACCGGCGCCGGCTGGGGACACGGCGTAGGGCTTTGCCAAATCGGCGCTGCCGTGATGAGCGAACGGGGATATGACTATGAGCAAATCCTGCTGCACTATTATGATAATGCCCAAATAGAACCGCTATATGAATAAACACACCGACCCGCGCTCACCGTGGACATGGATACCCACCCTATACTTGGCAGAAGGGTTGCCCTACGTGGCAGTCGTAACCGTCTCGCTCATCTTGTACACCAAGCTGGGACTGTCGAACGCCGAGATAGCCTTCTACACCTCCTGGATATACCTGCCATGGGTCATCAAGCCCTTCTGGAGTCCGTTTGTCGACCTGCTCAAGACCAAGCGGTGGTGGACAACCACCATGCAGTTGCTCATAGGCGCCGGACTGGCAGGCGTGGCACTCTCGCTGCATGCCCCCGACTATGTACGCTGGTCGCTCGCCTGCTTTTGGCTGGTCGCCTTCAGCTCCGCCACACACGACATTGCCGCCGACGGCTTCTACATGCTGGCACTCACCCCACGCGAGCAAGCCTTCTACGTAGGCATACGCAGCACCTTCTACCGGGCTGCCACCATCTTCGGTCAAGGCGTGCTGGTGATGCTGGCAGGCTGGTTAGAGCAGCGCACCTCTGTGAAGCTGGCATGGAGTATTGTGTTTTACATCTTCGGCGGACTGCTCGTGGCGTTCTATCTCTATCACTCGTTCATCCTGCCCCGTCCTGCTGACGACAAGCCTGCGGCCGCCCACCTCACGGCAGCCAATCTCATGAACGAGTTTTTCAAGACCTTTGCCTCTTTCTTCCGCAAGAAGCACATCGGCATCGCCCTGCTCTTTATGCTGCTCTACCGGTTGCCCGAGGCACAATTGCTCAAACTCATCCCTCCCTTCCTGCTCAACCCGGCCTCACAAGGCGGGTTAGCGCTGAGCACCACCGAGGTTGGCTTGGTATACGGCACCATCGGTGTGATCGGCTTGCTGCTGGGAGGCATCATCGGCGGCATCTGCGCCGCGCGCGGCGGCTTAGAGCGTTGGCTCTGGCCCATGGCATGGAGCTTGTCGCTCACCTGCGCCGTATTTGTCTACCTGAGCTACTTCCCTACGCAGAACTTGTGGCTCATCAACGGCTGCGTGTTCGTAGAGCAGTTGGGCTACGGATTCGGCTTCACTGCCTATATGCTCTACCTCATCCGGTTCTCCGAAGGGACCTACCAAACCGCGCACTACGCCCTCTGCACCGGCTTTATGGCAGCAGGCATGATGTTGCCCGGACTGGCGGCAGGCTGGCTACAGGAGCAGATGGGATACCGCCTCTTCTTTCTCTGGGTGATGTTGTGCTGCCTCGCCACCATCGGTGTAACAGCTCTTGTCACCCGCCAACTAAAGACACTTAAAACCCCAGACGATAATGAATCAACCAACTAAGAGTAAACGCATCCTCGCCCTCGACATTTTGAGAGGCATCACGATTGCAGGCATGATTATGGTCAATAATCCCGGAAGCTGGACATCTATCTATGCCCCGTTAAAACATGCCGAGTGGGAAGGGTTGACCCCTACCGATCTCATCTTTCCTTTCTTTATGTTTATCATGGGTATCTCTACTTACATCTCGCTCCGCAAGTATCGTTTTGAGTACAGCTACACTACCCTTAGGAAGATTATCAAGCGCACGTTCGTGATCTTCTTCATCGGGTTGGCATTGGGCTGGTTTACCAAATTCTGTTATTACTGGGTTTCGCCTACGCCGGACATCGGCTTCGTGGGGCAGCTGTGGGAATCGGTATGGACGGTCGACCGCATCCGCATCCTCGGCATACTGCAACGCCTTGCCCTCTGTTACGGTGCCACAGCCATCATCGCCCTCACCCTGAAGCAGAAGTACATTCCTTACCTGATAGCGATCTTGCTGGCAGGTTATACGGTGATACTCTTTACCGGCAACGGCTTTGCCTATAACTCCACCAACATCCTGTCGGTGGTCGACCGTGCCGTGCTCACCCCCATGCACATGTATCGCGACAACGGTATCGATCCCGAGGGAGTGCTCAGCACCATTCCCTCCATAGCCCATGTGTTGCTGGGGTTCTGTGTAGGCGGCATGATGATGAACACACCTTCGCGCGACAAGCGGTTGAAAGACCTCTTTATACTGGGTACCCTTCTCACCTTCACCGGTTTTTTGCTTGCCTACGGCTGTCCGCTCATCAAGAAAGCGTGGACACCGACGTTCGTACTCGCCACTTGCGGACTAGCATCCAGCTTTCTGGCGCTGCTCATCTGGACCATCGACGAAAAAAACTACCGCCGGTGGTCGGGCTTCTTCCATGTGTTTGGCGTCAATCCGCTCTTCCTCTACACAATAAGCAGCGTACTGGCTATCTTGCTGGGCAGCATACAAGTGCCCTACGGCGAAGAGATGACCGGCTTGACACACTACATCTATATCAGCTGGCTACAACCCGTGTTCGGCGACCTGTTCGGTTCGCTGATTTATGCATGGGCGTTCGTTGCCGTGATCTGGCTGATAGGATACCCTTTGTTTAGAAAGAAAATATATATAAAGATATGAGAATACTGATGGCCGACAGCGGCTCCACCAAAACCGATTGGTGCGTGTTGGACAATGGCACCCCGACGCAGCTCATCTGCACCCGGGGTACCAATCCTTACATGCAAACTCCCGATGAGATAGGCGACGAGATAGCCGTTCATCTGCTTCCCGTACTGGGCATGACCTCCTTTGATGCCGTTTACTTCTATGGTGCCGGCTGCGTTTATCCCGACAAAATTGCCCTGATGCACCACCTCCTGTCGGCTCGCTTGCCGGTACGCCCCGACCGTATAGAAATCGGGTCCGACATGCTGGCAGCTGCACGCGCGCTGTGCGGACACGAGCCGGGTATCGCCTGCATACTGGGCACCGGCTCCAACTCTTGCTTCTACAACGGCGTGCACATCGTCGAAAACATCTCCCCGCTGGGCTATATCCTCGGCGACGAAGGGAGTGGCGCCTATTTGGGCAAACGCCTGATAGGCGACCTGCTCAAGAACCAAGCCTCACACGGATTGCGCGAAACGTTCCTCGCCCGCTACCATCTGCAGCCGAGCGACATCATCGACCGCGTCTATCGCCAACCGCTCGCCAACCGATTCCTCGCCGGCTTTGCTCCGTTTCTGGCAGAGCACATCGAAGATCCCTACATACACGGCATGATACTAAGCAGCTTCGAGCAGTTTCTACTGCGCAACCCCATGCAGTACGATTATCGCAAGTATCGCATCCACTTTGTCGGCTCCATCGCCTTCCATTTCCAACAGATACTGCACGCAGCCGCGCACGTCGTAGGCGCGCAGCTGGGACAGGTGCTGAAAAGCCCGATGGATGGGTTGGTGAGGTTTCACCAATCAGCCTGAGAGGAGAGCCTCTCAGGTAGCAGGCGGCGCTTGCAACTTTAGCTATATGAATTATTCCAACAAAACATAAGAAAAAAGGGCATTGACAGAGGTCGGAACAGTTAGGTCGTATACTTACCATAGGTTAGTCGTATCTTAACACGCAGTTAATCGTATCTTAACACATAGTTAATCGTATCTTAACACATAGTTAGTCGTATACTTAACTTTACCCCCTCAGGAAGGCATTGTGGGGCATCTACATCCATCGCAACGGCTTTTATAAGAAGATTTTCGGAAAAAGCAACAAACTAAGGTGTTCACATCTCGCTGACTATCTTTACTTCGCTGTGCGAATTGTCGATGCGCTTCACCTGTATCTGCGTTTTGATGCGTTCGCGCAATCCGTCGACATGGCTAATGATACCAACTTTCTTCCCACCCAGCTGGTGCAGTCGTTCCAGCGTATCCATCACCATGTTGAGGTAGTCGCTGCTCAGCGTTCCGAAGCCCTCGTCGATGAAGAGCGTGTCGACAGAAAGGCTTTGGCGATTGAGCGACGACAGACCGAGCGCCAGCGAGAGCGACACGATGAAGCTCTCGCCTCCCGAGAGGGTTGATGTGGGGCGGGTGGCGCCGCCTTGATAGAGGTCGCTCAGCAGAATGGTGAGCGATCCGGCTTGGCACAGCAGGGTGTAGCGGTGTGTCAGTCGTTTGAGATAGCTGTTGGCGCCGTTCAGCAGTTCGCGGAGCACGAAGCTCTGGGCGATGTTGCGGAACTTCTGTCCGTCGGCGCTACCAAAGAGGGTCGACAGTCGATGCCATTCCTTATAGCTGTCGTACAGCCGGTCTGTCCGAATCTTCTCGTCGCGGATGCGCCTTTCGTTTTCTCTGTTTCCGGCAAGTCGGGCTTGCAGGCTCCCAATCTCCTGATGGCAACGGTTGATGATGGTTTCTGCCTCCTGCGCCTGTTCGTCCAACGTCTCTATGGTCTCCTCCGGGGGAATATCCATACATTGGGCACGCTGCCGTTCTAATTCGTTTCGGGTTTGTTGAAACACCGACCATGCGGCGGTTTCTGCCGTACGCAACGCTTGCTGTTCGCTACGCAACTGTTCTATCTGTGTGTTGGAATAGCCGTCCAACCGGCGGATGTCGGCTTCGCCGATCAAAGGATGCGTTTGCAGAAAGTCTGCGACCTTCCGTTTCAGGTCGGCAAGGCTTTGCCGGGTGATTTGTCGACGTTGTTTCAGGCTGGCGCTCTTGGTAGCGAGGTTGTTCCATGCGATGGCAAGGTTGTTCACCTCCTGTATGGCGAGCGCATCGGCAGGCACCGTTTGCCGGTCGGGGAAGGTTTGGCGAATGACTTGCTCTGCGGCGGCAATGATGGTCTCCTCTTGCTTGCTGCGGTCGATGAGGCGAAGCAGCTCCTGCCGACGACTTTGTTGAGACTGATAGCGGTTTGCTTCCGTGGCGAGGCGATTGATGAGGTGGTCGGGCGCTTCTGCCCAGCTGCGTTGCCAGTCAGTCCAGACTATCTGCGTTTCGAGTTGTACGGACTGTTCCTGTATACTGTTCCGTTCGTTGGCAATCAGCGCTTCTGTCTGGGTCATCTCCTGCCTGAGTTTGGAGCGTGCACGTTCTGCCTCGGTCTGCCGGTTGAGTATGCTTGTCAGCTTCTGCTGTTGACGGTCTTTGTCTTGTTGCAGCCGGTTGAGTTGTCGGTTGAGGCGGTCGGCTTCTTCTATCTTCTCATCGATAGCTTTCAGCTCTTTCCGGTTGGTGTCGCCATGCGCAGTCAGGCAGATGCCCTCTTCGTCGTTGGGGTCGATGTGGCAGGCAGCGTATCTGCTCCGCAGGTCGTTGGTTGCGCGGTTGTACTCGGTTTGCGCCTGTTCGGTTCGCTTTTGGCTTCGCGCGAGCGCCTCTTCGTAGCTCTTACCAAGTGCGCGGTTGGCGTGTAGCATCTGTTCGGCTTGGTCGTAATCGCTCTTCCGGCGTTCGGTCTCCTCTCTGATGGGGGTGAGCTGGGCAAGAAACGCTTCGTTGGTGGGGAGTGCGGTTATGA
This sequence comes from Prevotellaceae bacterium, assembly GCA_031262085.1. Classification (GTDB taxonomy): domain Bacteria; phylum Bacteroidota; class Bacteroidia; order Bacteroidales; family Bacteroidaceae; genus Bacteroides. The sequence continues at coordinate 3,860 of JAISIN010000097.1, read as the reverse complement.
CTTGGTTGCACACGGGGCAGCGGTCGCCCGTTGTGAGCTTGGCGCGTATGGCTTGGGCGAATTTGTCGACGCTATCTTTCTGCTTGTTGTAGAGCGTCTCCATCCCTGTGTATGCCTGTCGGCAAGAATCCAACCGGACTTGCAAGGGCGCGGCTTGGGCGTGACAGTCGGCAAGCTGTCGGGCGATGCCCTGTGCTTCGTTGCGCGCTTCGTCGAGCGTGCGTTTCTTGAGGAGGGCTATCTCGCGGCTTTTTTGTGTGGCGAGTAACGTCTCCTTCTCCTGTTCCAAGGAGCGCTTCCTGATTTGGAGGCGGTCGGGTTGCATCTCTTGATAGCGCTTCCGGAGGGTTGCAACCTCCTCCTGCTTGGCTTGAACGAGTTGCTGTTGCGTTGTCAGGTCGTTTGTCCGGTTGGCATATTCGGCTTCGAGTGCGGGCAGTTGTGTTTGGAGATGGCAGCGCTTCCGGTCGAATTGTTCGATCTTCTCTGCCGACGAGCGCATGCTCTTCAGTCGCGTCACAATGCTTTGGCTTTGTGCAAACATGTCGGCACAGGGGGCGCTCTGTTGCAGGTACACCTCCACCTCCGACAGCTCCTGTTGCTGCCTTGCCAGCCATTCATGCAGCCAGACATTGCCGCCGAGCAGTGTTTGCCTGTTGTGCAACAAGGTTTGTTCTTCGGCTTGCTCCGTCTGTTCCTCTTTGCGTCGTGCGTCCAGCTCTCTTCCTTGTTGCCTCACCTCGGCAGTCTCTCCCCACGCTTTGATCCGTTGCTCCTTCTCTTTAAAATCGGTCGATTCGATCTGCTCTTTCCGTACGGTCCATGCTTGCTCGTGTTGGTTCAGGGCATTTTGGCATTTGGCTTTGTCAGTTAAGAGCGTGCGTTTCCGGTGCGCCTCCTCTTTGCGGTGGGTTTGTCGGTCGGTCTCTTCGCCTTGCCTGACCATTTGTGCGTCGATGGCGGTTATCTCTTCGGGGGTGAGCAGCACGATGCCTTCCATTTGGGCTTTCTGCTCTTCCCATTCCCGCTTTTTGTCTGCGCAGAGGTCGAATATCTTCTTCCCTATCTGCGAATAGATTCCGGTACCGGTCAGCTTTTCCAGAATGGTCGATTTGTCGTTATCGTTGCTTTGCAGGAAGCGTGCGAAGTCACCTTGTGCCAGCAGGGTGGTTCGGCAGAACTGGTCGAAGTTCAGCCCTATGGCATGTTCGATGGCTGTTTTGACCTCCTCTTTGTCCGAAAGCATGGTTCCCGTGTCGTGATTCTCTAATGTCCACACGACCGCTTTGACTTTCCCGTCTTTGCGCGACTTTTTGTAGGCTCGTTCCACGTACCATCGGGCGGTGTAGGCGATTTCGTCCGATCCGGTGAAGCGCAGTTCGGCACATGCCTCGACAGTGTTTCGCCGCATCAGTTGGCGGGTGTCTCCGGTGTACATCTCCTGTTCGCTTTTGCTTCCGCTGCCCGGTTTCATCAGGCGCGGGGTGCAGTTGTAGAGTGCCAGACAGATGGCATCGAGCAGGGTGGTCTTTCCGGCTCCCGTTTCGCCGCAAATCAGGAAGAGCGGCTCGTCGGCAAGCGGTTGTTGTTCGAAGTCGATACGGGCTTCTTCGATAGATGCCAAGTTCTTGATGGTGAGTTGTTGCAGTTTCATGGTTCGCGGCGGGAAGCGGGTTGTTCATGGACATCTTGGCTGATCTGTTCCATGGCGAAGCGCATCAGTCGGCATAGTTCGTCGTCCATCTCTGTGCCTTCTTCTTCCCTGACGTAGCGGCGGGCAATGTCGAGTGGCGACAATTGCTGCATCTCCTGAATGGTGAGTGGGGGCAGTTCTCCGGCAGCGCTTTTCTCTTCGCGTTGCAAGTGGATGTAGCAAAAGCGGGAAGCCTTGTCGCAGAGCGCCTGAATGGCTCGTTCGTTGCAGTCGGGCGGCAGATAGTTGTCGCCGGAACGTACATTCAGACGAATATATGCCGACAGGTTGTTGGGGAGGGTCTCAAGTTGCGCCACGGCCTGATCGAAAGGGAGAGGTTGGGCAGGCAGTGTGAGCAACGGGCAGGGGTTCTCTATGTCGATGGTGCGAAGCTGCGGCTCGTCGCCGTGTCGGTGTAGCGTAACGAGGGTCACAGAATGGGGGTAAGCCTCGTCAAAGCTGACCGGAATGGGCGTGCCGCAGTAGCGTGCCCGATGCGCGGTGCCGGGGAGCGTTTGCGGATAGTGTATATGTCCCAAGGCAAGATAGTCGTAGCCCGTGCCGAGTGCGGCAAGGGGGATGTATTCCATGCCTCCCAATACGTCGTCGTGCCCGGGCATTTCGCATCCGCCGACTGCCAGATGTGCCATGAGGATGACCGGTAGTTGTTGGGTGTTGATGCGTGTCACTTCGTCGAGCAAATACTGAAAGAAGAGCGATGGTCGTTGATCTCTCGGCGTGTCGGGTCGCAAAGCGGGGAAGTTCTGCGGGTAGATGTGCGGCACTGCTACGACGTAGCCCGAGGGCGTACCGTCGGCGTGTGTCACGGGGATGATGTGGCGCGTCAAGTCGATGCTTCCGATGACATGTACACCGAAATGGCGCCACAGATTACTGTCTACCTCTAATTTAGAGGGGCTGTCGTGGTTACCGGCAGTGACGACAACGGTCATGGTGGGACAGGCTTGACGTATGGCAAGCATGCCGTCGGTGTACATGCGTTGAGTGGCTGCCGACGGGGCAGCGTAGTGATACACATCGCCACTGACCACCAACACGTCGGGTTGCTCGGTGGCTACAATATCGGTTAATTGGTGGAGGAATGTGCTCTGTTCGGCGCTGCGGTCGTAGCCGTATAAGACGTGTCCCAAGTGCCAGTCGCTGGTGTGGATGAGTTTCATTCTCTTATGTTTACGTATATTTCAGGAAGAGCCTGTTGGGTTGCTTCAGGGATATTCGTCGTTGAGTATGGTCACTCCGTTTTCCACTCCGTGATGCCGCGCGTCCGTACATCGTACTGCACACCAATACGTATCACTTGTCGGGTGTCGGTTTCGTAGGGCACGGTGTAGTGTTGGCGTTCTATCTGTGCCAGACCATCATCGGCGGTGCCGTGCACTTTGATTTCGAAGAGATAGATGTACTTCTTGTTCTTGACTACGACATCGGCACGACCGATGGCGGTGGGCACTTGTGTCTGCGCAAACTGTCCCAGCAGGGTAAAAATCATGTAGAAGATGATTTCGGCACGCGATTCGTTGTCGCTCTTCTTCTCGTAGGGGATGGAGGCGATAAATGAGCGCATTTGCCTCATGCAAGCATCCACATCGCCCACGTCGAGAGCTTTCTTCATGGCGATGATGTTTACGCTGTTCTCCCGTTCGGTACGACCGGTCACCGATGGTGCCAATGAGCGGACAAAGCCGAGGCGTACCTCTTCGTTGGGATAGCCCAACGTGTAGATGCCATCTTCATAACCTTTGATGGTGAGATAACCGCTTTGATACAGCACCGGTATCAGATCGGTCAACGTATCCACCGGCGTGTCAAAATCGTTGGCAACAGCTTGGCTGCCTTCCAATATTGTGGGTATGATATCTTGCTCTTTCAGCATCTCGATAAGGAAAGAGGGGGTGCCGGAAGAGTACCAATAGTCGTCGTACACTTTCTTCTTCAACACATTGATGATGCTGTACGGGTTATAGATATCTGCACTCTTACGGGTGAAGTGGTATCCGTCGTAGCGTTGTTTGAGGTGGGCACACGCTTCGTCGTAGGTCTCGTTGTTGTCTTCTGCCAAGGCAGCAATATCGGGTTGGAGCTGCGTGAGCAGTTCGTGCTCGGTAATACCGCAGATGGCATCATATTGGGGATCCATGCTGATATT
>JAISIN010000027.1 GCA_031262085.1 Prevotellaceae bacterium | reverse complement strand
GATTGATAACGGCTGCAAGAGGAAGTGCGACTACTCAATACGCGGGTCATATGATTTACGAAGGGACAACCCTGAAACGCATACTTGTCGATGGTGGATATATAGAAGGTTCGACCTACCGTCCGTATGCGTATTGTTTGAATCAGCCGGTGGTCAAGCCAAAATAGAGCTAAAAGGAAGTACTATTGTGGACAATCCGAATAAGAACCCTGTAGTGCAACCAGCAGATGCGACCTATGTTAAACGACCAATAATTCCATATAGATGAAAGTAAATAGAATCTATACTATAATAACCTGTGTTCTTATTCTCCTTTTTGTAATTATAATGGGGATACAACTTTATAAGAACAAATCTCTTAAAGAGAATGCAGTTTATCTTAAAACTGTCATTTCCGATTTAGGTGTTACCGGTAAGGGTAGTCCCTACATTAGATATCGTTTTGACGTGAACGGAATTAGTTATAAAGGCTCAGGGAGACGCTATAGCAACGATGCCATAGGCGATTCTATTTGGATTGTATATGATAAAACCAATCCATCTAATAATAGCACTTATTTCGGTATGCATAGTTCGCTTTTTTATGACATATTCTTCAAAAAGGAATATGTGGATAAACTAAAAGAAATAAGGAAGAAGTAATGTCTATCAATGGCGTGCCAGCAGTAGAAGTCATATCAATTTGAATAATAAACTAAGAAACATGAGGTATTTTACATTTGAAAATTCAATAGAACCAAGTGTCGTGGGTAACGACTACCCGCAGGCTTACAAGTTCATTAAGGGTTATGAAGAGAAAGCCCCCAATGCATTATTTAGTCTATATAAGTATTACGATTCTTTCCCTGATTATGAGCCTAATCTGGATGGTATTATGTTGGCAGGATACGCTAAACTGACTGATTTTGTTAGTAGTGCATTCAGTGGGAGAATAATAATAATGAGTCCCAAAGCCCGAGAAGTTTTCGAACGTTATTGTTTGTGTCCTCATCGTTTTTATCCTTTGGGGTTATACAAAAGAAAGGTGAAATACGACTATTTCATGTTTTTTATCCAGCCGGACTGTAGCGATTTTGTTGATTATCCTAAGACTACGTTTTTGGAATACAATGAAGGTGTCTTTCCTCCTCGTCCGATAGATATAGAATCGAAGAAAGATTTCATCGAAAAGAGAGAAAAGATGTATGCAAAGGATGGCTTATCGCATACGATAAGAGCCAGTGAGATCGCCATGGATAAGACGTTTAATCGAGATTTAGATTTCTTTGGCGTTTATTGGATTGGTGGAACAGATTATGTCAGTGAGCGATTAAAAGATGAGATTGAAGCAAATAATCTGAGCGGTTGGATTTTTGAACCAGTCACGAATCTCATCGTTGAGTAATGAGAAATTAGTGATTTGCAACTAAATCAAAAAACAGCTCAGGTTGATAATACTAAGAAAATGATAAAATTTAAATTATTATTAATCGTAGTAGTCACGATATTAGGTTGCACGAATAATAAGCGAAGTACTAATCCGCTCCATACAACAATTGATACTCTCTGCGTATCAGACTCTGTCTTTTACCCATTTAATGGGATTATGAAGCAGGCTATCACAGAAACAGTATCTTATTTGGATGGCTTAAAATATATTTCTCGTAAAGAACATCTTATTCAGATATACTTTTATGCAAAGGATAGAAATACCTATGTATCATTGACTACTAACAATTATTATCTAAAGGATTCAACAATAGCCTATGGTATTGTAGACGGATATACATGTGTGTATTATGGGAGTGAAAAAATTGGATGTAAATATCTTGATGCAGACAAACTAATAGTTTTCAAAGATTCAATTGCCAATTTCAAAAGCTACGATGAAGTAGGAGGTCACTATGATCCGACTGGCATTGTGTTTCGGATTGTAGATATGGATAGTCTTGCCATAGTAAAAAAGGGAATGATATGAGAAAGATTGAGAGTCTGAAAGACCGTCAAGTATCCACGATGAAGAATTTAAAAGATACTGTTAATTGGCTAATTACTATTAGCTGCGGAATATTCCTCGCTTATTTTCTGATAGAAAGTGTCATTAAGAATTAGTCATTAAAGAAGAATATAGAGTTCACAAAAGCAGTCATAATTGATTTTACATCTGGTCCTCGACTGAGATATTATATTGACTATAAGTTTGGCGCGATATGAGACGAGGCGTAGGGCTGCAAGGACAGAGCTACGCCATCCCCACGATGCAAACAGGGGGTAGAGAACCGGACAAGCCAAAACCAAGTGGAAACAGAAAACGTATTGAGCGCTTTCTTGACGATGCTCTGTATAATCACTATACGGAGGATGACTGGACGCCCGACTGGACGAAACATATAGACGATGAATAATCAATCGGAGAGAAGGCATGAGTCCTTACTCACGTTATTGTCGCAGAAATAGTAGCTATACCTCTATCTCGCTATCTGCAAGCCAACCCGTAAAAGCATCCCCAAAGCAGAACCGGACGTTCCGAACCCAATAGGAGCGCTGCATACTGATTTATACTGTGCGCGCAGTATAAATCTTACTACCGAACGATCTATTTATTGCCGAACGAGTATCCGGCATATTGCCGAACGAGTATCCGGCACATTGAAGAACGAGTATCCGGCACATTGAAGAACGGGTATCCGGCACATTGAAGAACGGGTATTCGGCATATTGCCGAACGGATACTCTGCATTTAGCCGGATTTATTTTAGTTTTTTCATATTTGAGACAAAGTGTATCCAACTTGGATACACAATTATGAAAATAAAAGCAGTATTGCTATTTATATTTGCATCGTTTTAAAAGTCTCCCATTTTGTTACATCTAAACATATAAATCCATGATTAACATAGGTAAACTAATTAAAGAAGAGCTTAAAAACCAACGACGTACCGTGAAATGGTTCGCAAAGGAACTTGACTGCAAACGTGCAAATGTGCATAAGCTGTTTAATAAGAAAAGTATCGATTCGCAATTATTGCTTCGTATCTGTATTATCTTGCAACGTACTTTTTTCGATGTCTACATTGAGGCAGAGAGAAAGGCGTTTTCCAAACCGTTTCGTGAGCGTCGGGTTTCGGCATTTTCTTTGCCGGAACTGCTGGTTGTAATCGTCATCATCGGCATTCTGGTGTTGATCGCATTACCCAATTTGATGCCGCTGATATCGCGTGCCAAAGCGGTAGAAGCACAGCAACAGCTCATTTTCCTTCATTCGTTGGAGAAGACCTATTTCTACACCTACTCCAAGTACTCACAGTCGTTGGACGAGATAGGCTTCGAGCAGCAGCCGTTAGTGAGTGAAGGGGGCACTGCCAACTATGTGATAGAAATCACAGAGGCAACGGACAACACCTTCCGGGCAACAGCCACGGCTGTGGTAGACTTTGACCAGGATGGGGTTTATAACGTATGGGAAATAGATTCAGACAAGAGACTCACCGAGGTCGGTAAGGATTAATCCGGAGCTATGTATGGAAGCAATCGTGCTACTGTTCCCCTTGGCCGGTATGGTTTATGAGGATTTCAAACGGCGTAGTATACCGGTATGGTTGTTGCTCCTTTTCGGTGCGCTCCAAGTCGGCGTATCTGTGTGGCGTGAGGGCATCCGCATGGTTGGTGTTCACCTGCTATCCAACCTGTTGATGATGTGCATCATCGGTACAACCGTTGCCCTGTATTGCTATCTCCGTTTTCGGGGAAAGAGAAGGGTGATAGGGTGGGGCGACATCCTGTTCATTGCCTTTCTTACGCCTTGCTTGGAGCTTCGCACCTTCCTCCTGTTTCTGATTGTCTCACTTACATTCACACTTGTGGGATGGATGCTCTTTTTGCTGACCGATAAAAGGGAGCAGAGAGAGATTCCTTTGGTTTCGGGCATAGGCATCTGCTATGGTGCATTTATACTTTACGAAATACTCGGTACGCCATGAAAATAGACGAACATATCCCCACCGAAGTAACGCAGCTTTTCTCGCTTGCCGAAGCTGCGGAGTATGAGTTGATACCTCGCTCGTGGGAGCACGAGACCAAACAACTGACCTGCTACGGAATAGCAGGCATTGACTATGCCGAACGCATCAGTGAAATAAGCATATTATACGACCGCCATATCAGCATAACGCCTGTCGAACGGAATGAATTCGAGCATGGCTTCCATCTCTATTACCGCAAAGGGAAAGAGAGCGCCGTCGAGGTACATATTTCCCGAATGGGTGACGCCAACTTTGTCGGCGCACTCATTGAAGAGGCAGACACACTGCACTCCAGCGACATTCACATAGAACCATACGAAGCGCGATGCCGCATCCGCATGCGTATAGACGGCAGATTATTAGAGCGCTATGTGATAGAGAAAACCAACTATCCGGCTTTGGTTAACCGCATCAAGATTATAGCCAATCTGGATATTTCGGAAAAGCGATTGCCCCAAGACGGACGTATCCTGTTTGAAGCAGGCGGACGAAAATTCGACGTGCGCGTTTCCATTTTGCCTACCATCTACGGCGAAAAGATTGTATTGCGCTTGCTCACACGAGATCAGGCGCTGTTAGACTTAAGAAAGTTAGGACTGAACGTACGCCAATACGAAGATTATACACAAGCTATACTTCAACCTCACGGCTTGGTGCTCATTACCGGTCCAACCGGATCGGGCAAAAGCACCACGCTCTATGCCACACTGCGCATGCTGAACCGTCAAGACAACAACATTCTCACCATAGAAGATCCGGTAGAGTACACCCTGCAAGGCATTAATCAGGTGCAACTCAAAGAGGAGATTGGGCTGACCTTCGGCAGCGCCTTGCGCACCTTCCTGCGACAAGACCCCGACATCATTATGCTGGGTGAGATTCGCGACCATGATACCGCCCAAATGGCTATCCGCAGCTCGCTGACCGGGCACCTGCTCTTGTCGACCATTCACACCAACAGCGCTTGGGGGTGCGTGTCGCGACTGACCGATATGGGAGTACATTCATACCTCATTGCCGACACCTTGGTGGCATGTGTAGCACAGCGGCTCGTTCGCCTGCTGTGTCCGCACTGTAAGCGTCGGCATACATGGGAGGTTCACACGGCGCAGTCGCTGGGCATATCCGGCATAGACGGATATTACGAAGCCGTAGGATGTGAGGCATGTTACTATACCGGCTATTCGGGTCGCAAAGCCATCTATGAAGTGATAAAGATCGATTCGTACCTCAGCGAAGCCGTTCGTCGCAAAGAGCTTCACGTAGACGAATACCTCAAACGCCAACAGGTAACCACCCTCAAGGATTCGGCTTTGACACTGCTACGCGAAGGAATGACCTCACCGGATGAGGTGATGCCTATCCTCAACGAACTTATTTCATAAACATCTATAAACTGCTTATCATGAAAGTCTTTCTACAAACGATGCTCGTGCTTACAGGAGCATTGTGCCTGCACCCTGCGCATGTACGGGCACAGCAAGCGGAGGCATCAACCGGCGATTCGCTTTACCTGGCAGCATTGAGCGATACGCTGGAAAACATGGCACGCACCGATTCTACCTATTTGTTACCTATGGATGTATCGGTGAGCAACATGCTCATCACCGAGCTGTTCACAAACATAGCCCAAGCCAACGGGGTGAACATCGCCGTGACCGGCGATGGCGAAAAGCGCATCACTTGTAGTTTCAGGCAGATACCGCTGGCAGAGTTCATCTACTTCATTTGCAGGGAGCATCGGTTCGGTGCGCGCAGCACGGGGTCTATACTAACCCTTTTTCCCTATCGTGCTCCTGTGGCAGAACCTCCGTTGACGGTGCACTACGACACGCTGCAGAAATGTTTCTCTTTCGACCTCAGGCAGGCAAAGTTAGCCAATGTAGCCAGACGGATAGGCGAAGTTTCGGGCATCAACCTGATTATCCCGCAAACCATGTACGAACAGCGGATATCGACATTCGGGCAAGCCATGAAAGCCGGCGAAATGGTGCAGGCGCTAACCGTAGCAAACGGGCTGGGAGCACAAAAGAAAAACGAGACAACTTGGGAAATCTATGCCGAGACAACCCACAACGCAGAAGGCGGTCTCACCCCCTCGAACCGCCTGCAGGGAGCAGATACGACAACCGTGCGTTCCATCCCCATGCGATACCGTACCGTGGAGAAGATTCCCGATATAGTGCCTGCCGAACTAAAGAAAGAGGTTGAGATGATCGTCTTCCCCGACCAGAACAGTTTGATTGTAAGCGGCATGCACAGCAAAGTAGAGCGTCTTTCCTCTTTCTTGCGACAGATAGACCGCAGCATACCGCTCATCTCGATAGATGTCATCATTGTAGATGCCACCGACAACAACACGCTGGATGCCGGCATCTCTTTCGGCAAAGGGACGGAGGCTGTTACTTCGACGGGCGCACTCAGCCCGGGTGTTGACCTGTCGCTGGGAGCCGGTTCCATCAACAGACTGATCCGTTCGTTCAACGGGTTTGGCTCCATTAACTTGGGACAGGTATCGCCCAATTTTTATCTCGACCTGAAACTACTCGAAGAGAACGGAAAGGTCATGCTGCGTTCTACCCCGCGCCTCTCCACGCTGAATGGCCATAAAGCCACCCTCAAAAGCGGAGAAATCAAATACTATAAAGAGAGCCAAACCAGCATTATCGGTTCGCAAAGCCCCATGCAAACCGAATCGTACCAGTGGAAAAATGTAGAAGCCAATTTATCGCTGGAGATTACCCCATACGTGAGCTTGGACAGCTGCATTACGATGCAGATAGAACTGACACAAAACGAATTTACCGAACGCGAATCGCAGGATGCTCCTCCGGGAACCACCACCCGCAGCTTCAACTCCATCATCAAGGTAAACAATGAAGAGACCGTTCTGCTGGGCGGCATTGAACGCAACCTTGCCGGTCGCACGGGCAAAGGGCTACCGTTTATAGCCCGCATCCCGGTGTTGCGCTGGCTGTTCGGACGCACCACCCGAACCAAAAACGTACAGAAGTTGAATGTCTTTATCAAACCAACCATTATTCCTTAATCTTATGAACGTATTACCTTATATCATTCCCCAACCGCTACTCATCGAGGTAGAAGTGCGAAGTGACGACTATCATACAAAACCCTCCGGTGCGTTTGAGAAACTGAAACATCGTCCGGTAATCCTCTATATCACCGGTGAGGGGGTGCTGTCCAAGCATTACCCGACAGAAGACGTCGCACGCAAGAAGATCACCGAAAACAAAGAGTTGCTATGGAGTGTGACATCTTCGGGAAAGGACAGCGAAGGGGTAACGGTCTCTTTCATGCGCCGGGAACGCATCGCTCCGTTGCTGGAAGAGCTGGACAGATATGCCGTACCTATCTTGGAGCAGCACATTGCATCCACACACCTTTCCGCTGGAGAGCTATCGCCCGGCGAGGCGTTGAAGCGAGCGTTCGCCTTGTCGAACCTTCGTCGGAAACCGGAACAGTTAAATCTGTTATGCCGACTGCTCTATCATCGCCTCCAGCTACCGGTCTTACTGCTGTTTTTGGTGCTGTTGCTGGGCAACTTCCTGTTGAGCGAACGATGGCGACGAGAGAACAACCTGTTGCAAACAGAACTCTCTGCCCGACAGCGCAATGACAAGCTGCAAAAAGAGAGCCGCGAGAAACAGGGACGGATAAGCAACGAATACCGCAAAGTACCGAGCGTGTCGTTTGCACTATTGAGCGACCGCATCGCCTCTTACGTTCCCGAAGAGGTTCGCCTGAATCGTCTGTCTCTGTTTCCTGCCACAAGCAGCGGTAGCCTTATCGGGCGCGACAAAGAGGTGAAACTCTCTTTCGGCATCATTCACCTCACGGGCGAGACAACCATACCGGGAAGCGCTACGCTCTTTAGTCGTTTTCTGAGCAACGACCCGTTGTTCGACAGTGTGAAGGTCGTATCGCTGGAACGGCAGAAAGATTCCCCGCTTTTTCAATTCGAACTCCATCTGAAGATTAAGTCATGAAACAGTATAACGGTATCATCAAGCTGCTGTGTCTGCTGGTAGTAGCGCCCATTGTCATTTGGCTGACTACCCTGAAGGGCACCAGCGAACTGCACAGCGATCATGAACGTCTGATACAACAAAGCAGACAGTCGTCGTCGGCTCGGCAGTTCCCCGCACCGTCACTTGCCGATGTTGCCTCTTCCGAACCTCTGCTGAGCAACGGAAAGATCTTGCAAGTGATGGCGGAAACGCTGACCACCGGACAGGTAAACGTAGTGAGTTACAGCCCCGAAGAGGTTCGCACCGAAGGAGAAAGCTCACTCTATCTGGGTGCCCTGACACTTTCGGGCAGGTACATCGAACTGGTGAAGGTGCTTCGCGATACGGAACAGATGCAGCTTCCACTGAAGATCGCATCCGTTCGTTTTGAATACGACAGGAAACAGCGCCATGCTGCCAAAGTGTTGACATGCAGAATCTTATTGGAACAGATAGAACAACACTAAAGAATCCCCTTATGAAAACAAAGAAACTCACAGTACCCGTCTTGCTCACGCTAAGTATGGTGATATGGGGAGTCATTGCTTGGAAGGTCTATGCTGCCATGCACGAAGAATCCCGCGAAGCGCCGGTTGCTTCACCGATAGTCAAGCCTGCCAAGCCGGAAGCGCCGACCCTATTACTCAACTACAAAGACCCTTTCTTGGGCGACTACCGGTCGGCATCTCAACCCACCGGGGAGGAGCCTGCCCGTAAAGTGACACCGGCAGTGCGTCCGCCTGCGGAATCAACGCCCGAAGCCGTACCCGACTTTACCTACAAGGGGTTCATACGTGTGGGAAAAGAGGTCAAAGCAATGGTGGAACGCAACGGCAAAAGCCTGCAACTGAAAGCGGGCGACCGCATCGGCTTATTCAGAATAGAGGTTATCGGAGATTATCAGTTGACGGTAACCTACCAAAGCCGTAAATATGAATTGCCTGTTCAATAACAGATGACCTGATGAAACTACACACTAAATCGGGAAAAGGGCTGACCGACAAGAAGAAGTACCTGCTCTTCTCCGAGCTACATTCATTGCTCGGCTCCGGATTGAGCTTCAGTCGTTCGTTTGAACTGCTCATCGCCGGAGAAACGGGCAACAAAGAGGTTGCGCTACTGAATACGATCTACCGTCACATCCTTACAGGCAACGGGTTTTGGACAAGCCTACAACATTCCGGAGCATTCACCCCGTTAGATTACGGCGTGATTCGCATCGGTGAGGAGACAGGCAAGATAGCCCAATCACTACTCTTCCTGAGCGATTACTATCGCAAGAAAGAGGAGCAGCGACGCATGCTCACCGGCGCCTTGAGCTATCCGCTGATCATCGTGGTCGTAGCCATGCTGGTACTCTTCTTCATGATCACCGTTGTGATACCCATGTTCGAGCAGGTCTACACGCGCATGGGAGGCAGCTTGCCTGCTATCACGCAGTTTATGCTTGAGGCGGCTTCGTACTTTCCCGCCTTCATCACGGCGACAGGCTTTATCGTGCTCGCACTTATTACGGTTAAACTGCTCTACGGCACCACCGAACGTTACCGCCAGCTCACCGCTTCGTTCATCTTACACCTGCCATGGGTCGGAGCATTGATAAAGATGCACTATCGGGCGCAGTTCTGCAAGCTGTTGCATCTGTTAGTCGGTTCGGACGTTCCGTTGCTGCACTCACTCTCCATGCTGGCAGACATTATCCGGTTTTATCCGTATAGCAGCTCTTTTACTTCAATGACAGAAGGGTTGAAACGCGGAGAGAGTTTCTCGGTAAACATGGAGAAGTACGAAGCGATTTACGGGCACAAGCTTGTCACGCTGCTGAAAGTGGGCGAAGAGACCAATTCGCTCGACCGGATGTTGCTGCATCAAGCGGTCGACATCACTTCCGAGCTGGAACATGCACTCAAGCAGTTGGGCAACATTCTGGAGCCGACACTTATTCTATGTATCGGCGTGATGGTTGCCTTTGTACTGATAGCCATGTATATGCCGATGTTCCAACTGGGACAAACCATCGGCTAACATTAAAAAGAACAGCCTGATGAAAGCACTCCCCACCGTCATGACCGTATGCGTACTCATCACCTTGCTGGTGCTGTTTGCGCTCACACTCTTTTCGCTCGATAGTATGTTCTATGCCGGTTATCACAACGGCAAACAGCTGCGAGACGACCTCAACTCCGCCTTTGTGTACTATTGCAACGACAGTTCGTTCAACTCCTCACATTCCGATACGGTGGTGACCCGACGACTGTATGCCGACCGTCCGACATCCGACTTTCGGATAGAGGTGCAGCCGTGGGGACTTTACGAACGTGTGGGCGTCAGTTTCGGCAATGATACACGTTCCACGCGCCTGCTGGGGCGGGTACAAGACGCTCCCCACGAAGCTGCTCTGTGGCTGTGCAGTCACGAAGTGGCGCTCTCGTTGGCCGGCGCTACCCAAGTCATCGGTACAGTCTATCTCCCCTTCGACGGCATTAACTATATGGAGGTAGAAGGTCGCCCGTTCAGTGGGGAAACGTTGCACAAAGCCGATACCCGTCTCTCCGATGAGCAGTTGCCCGCAGCCGACTCTACAGCCATTGCGCGTATGGACCGGATACTCGAAGCGTCGGTACACGACCGGCTGACGCTATCTGCCGACCAACCGTGCCATGACACCATTATCGCAGCGCGAACCGTCATTGTTGAAGAGGGATTTGTCGGGACGCTGCAGATAGTTGCCTCCGACACCGTTATTATCAGCGAACATGCACACCTGCGCTATCCGTCGGGGGTCTACCTCAAAAACGAGAAGGTGAAACCCTACTTGCAACTCGGTGCACACAGTTCGCTGGAAGGATATGCCATACTCTTCGACGGGAGCGAAGAGATTCCCTCCTCCGGATTGGACGTTCAATGTAATTACAGCCAAAACGACAGCGCCCTCTTTCGAGGCTTGCTCTATGTAGACGGCATTGCCGATGTGCGCGGCACGTTGCAGGGAGGCATCTATCTAAAAGAATGCTACTACCTGCCGCCCGACGGTATTTATGCCGGAACGATTCACGATGCGCTGATAACACGCGACAGTACTTTGGCTTATCCCTTGCTGCTAAAGGAATGCGAATATCGGAGGCGGGAGATAAAGACCCTGAGAAAACAACAAGAATAATCACTCTTCAAATATAACACCATGATACTTCAAAAGATTCAATTACGAATAGTAAGCATCCTCTTTTCACACACGAAAGAGCGTCGCCAACTGGCTCTTTTAAACCGGAAAAAGAGAATGTGCATTCAGCAGTACAAGCAGTCCGACACTTTTCAAATGATGGAGAGTTCGGTAAAAAGCAAGGTTTTCTCTGCTAAAGATGCTGCATTGCTAAGAGCAAGGCAAACATATCCATCCCTCTGCACAGCCTCAAGCTCAAGGACTACTCGTATGATATACAACTCTATTACAACACTGAGGGGAATAAGCCGGATTTCCCCGTTAGCTGTGTAGGATTGGGGTGGTCTATCACCGGCGGACAAATTCATAGAATCGCCCATGGAGGCATGGCAGAGAATCTGGGGTATGATGAGCTGGGAACTCTGTCGGACTATGTTTCAAGAACCGGTACAAATTGGAATACGAGCGCTAACCTACAACAATATTACGCGTGGGATAATGAAGCTAATCATGAGCCTAACTTGGATGAGTTCGTTATCAATATCGGTCATATCAATGCCTCTTTCTACATGTATTACGAAGATGGCGAGATTCAAACCAAAATAGCTTCGCAGCATAGTCCGCATTTTAAAGTAACCAACATTGAGGTCGGGAGCATCCCTAATTTCCTGTTTGTAGAACACACTTTTGTAGGATTCGATAACGAAACTCATAACCCGGAAATGTATATTGAACCTTCTACAGTTATGATCAAAGAGATTACAGTAATGGACGCAGAGGGAGTAACTTACGTGTTTGGAGGTGATCTTGAAACCATCGACTTGTCTTTAAGATACGTGCAAGATTTTAGCTACGCAAACTATTATGACTATTATGGAACCCCGACCAGTTATGATTCTAACCCCAACACTCCGGAGGTAGAACTCAATCCGGAAGACTTTCATTCTTTCTTTTTTGCCGCTGCATCCACTTGGCATATCAAGAAAATCATCTTGCCCGGGCAAGAAACCATCCTGTTTGAGTACAAGAAAGGGAATGTTAACATTAGTGAGAAATTTTCTCGGTCTGTCTCAACAAGCCACAACTCTTGGAGTTTGCCGGAACCGGTTTCCATACTGTCGCCTTGGTATAATACCGCTAGTGCCAATTTGCTGCACGATAAGCAATATAATATCGTGTATCCATCTATGCTCGCCAGAATAGAAGCAAGCAATGGAGAAGTTATAGACGTCGTCTCTACCCCTCGAGATGATTTGAGAACAGATGGTTTTTACCAAGAGCAAACCTATTTGCTTAGAGACAACTACGGTTCTCTGATCCCTACGATTCTAAATGCTAAAAACTACTATTACAAGATAGATAAAATCCAAACTCCCAACGATAGTATCGACTTTTACTATACGAACAACCCGGATCAACGTCTGAAAT
The DNA here is from genome assembly GCA_031262085.1 of Prevotellaceae bacterium. Taxonomy (GTDB): domain Bacteria; phylum Bacteroidota; class Bacteroidia; order Bacteroidales; family Bacteroidaceae; genus Bacteroides. The sequence goes on along the minus strand of JAISIN010000027.1, from coordinate 3,168 downwards.
TAGATTCTTTACGCATTGCAAGTATAGGGAAATATAAATTCACTTATAACTCGCAACTGCTGCCCAATTATGATAATCATTGGGTATCCGACAGTTGGGGATACTATAATGGCAAATCTTACCAGCATCTGATTGATTCTTCGGCAGGTTTTGACCAGCTGTATGCGTTTCGAACCCCCGACGCCACCCTTGTGAAAGCCGAGATCTTGGAAACAATCGTTTATCCCACCGGTGGAGAGACTCGAATAGAATACGAACTGCACGATTACTCGAAGGTTGCCCGGCAATATCCGTTTACCATTGAATCACGAAACGGGGTTGCCGGAGGCGTCCGCGTAAAGCGAATCACAATGGCTGACAACAATGACCCGACAAAAAATATCATAACCGATTATCTGTATGAGAACGAGAATGGGACTTCCAGTGGAATCTTGCAGGTAGACCCTATCTATGTAACAAGCGGTGTCGACAATTCAAATGGAACCAACTATTTCTACAAAACAAGTACCTACATGAATTGGGTAGACGGCTTTCACATGGCTTATTCGCGGGTGGTAGAGTTGCAAGCCGACGGTTCTAAAACCGTTTATTCATTTGTCAACAACAATGATGTGATGGATGAAGCCTCGTCGGGGGTATACGGCGTAGTGACGAACGCCATCCGCAATCGTTTTACATCGAGAGAGTTGGACAGAGGATTGATCAAATCCTGTAAATATTACGATTCGTCGAACACTTTGCTTCGGGAAGAACAGTACACGTACCATACAAATAATACGGACTATCTGAAGATTATTGACCGAAATTCGATTGGCATGTTGTCGCTCATTCGGGTAAGCGCCAACAAGATATATACTTATTTCCCTTCCTTGGCAACCCAAACAACTATTCAGTACACTTCCATGGGTAATCTAACAGAAGTCGAAGAGTATGAATACAACTCCTACCGTCTGTTGACCAATAAAAAGAAGACGATCAGTCATGTGTCGGGGAGTACCGAAAGCTATGAAGAACGAACGCAATATCTGTGCGATATAATGCCGCTTTCGTTCACCGGCAGCATCGCCACTGCTTTGAGAACCTTGGTAAACACACTCGAACAAACCCATCAATGGGGCTTGCCTTGCGAAAAGGTACTGCTGCGCAACGGGAAGGTAGTAGCTGCCGAGGTTACATCGTATAAAGTATGGGAGAACGATGAAAACGACTTGGTGGTAAAAGACCGGGTATATCAGTTAGAGATACAAGACCCCGTACAGGATTATGAATCATATAGCATATCAGGTTCTTACTCGGCCGTCATCGATGATCGTTGTACCGGTCGGACTACATACGAGGCGTATGATGAGTATGGAAATCCCGTCTATGTAAAAGCCCAAGACGGCAAGGAGTATATGTATCTGTGGTCGTATGAAGGGCAGTATCCGATTGCTGAAATCGTTTGGGATAAAACCATGACCTACACACAGGTCAAATCGATCGTGCAAACCCAACTATCGGTCGGCGATTTAGATGCGCTGTCCCGAGATATTCAACCCAATGAAGTCAAACTCCGGGATGGGACTTTACAGAATGCCCTACCTAATGCGTTGGTAACGACTTATACCTATCAACCATTCGTGGGCATCACCTCCCAAACAGCTCCCGACGGAACAACCGTCTGCTACGAGTACGACAACTTCGGGCGGTTGAAATGGACCTATACAGCCGTCGATGGAGAATACCAATACTTGACCGGGAATAAGTATCATCATAAGAATCAATAAAAGCATCCCTAAAAAAAAGATTATGAAAGCAAGAATACTATCACTCATCCTATTTGGACTGTGCATGCTGCCGGGCAGCTTGTTCGGGCAACACTACGTTTTATCTGAGGACATGCGTTCGGGGAGTTCGGTTTATAACCAACAGATTACAGGATACGCCAATGTCACATTCACGCTGAACAGATTGACGAATCTTAAAAGTCTCATTGTGCTTGCCTCGGGTTCCGGCTATAGCAATATGAACGTGTCGGTGAATCCTGCTGTCGGGGTCATTTATAATCAAAGAGATCCGGATAGTGGAATTTATACCTTTGCAGCCGAGAAGCTTCCTGCCGGAAACTATATCGTTACCATCACGCTTTCGGGCACGGCATCAGAGACGACACCTCTTCATGTGACGATTGTTTGTACCGGCGATGAACTGACCTCACCTCCGGAGACAGAATCGCCGGCTCTTTCCTACTACCCCGATGCCATCACGTTGGGCAATCTCGGGCATAACGAATACCCGAAAGGGGATAAAGGTCACTATAAAAACCCATAAACAACGATCCGTCATGAAATCAAAAATATTAATATTCGTCTTATTTAGTTTGTACATGCTGCCGGGCAGCTTGTTCGGACAATACTACGTTCTACCGGAGAACATGCGTTCGGGGAGTTCGGTTCATAACCAACAAGTTTCAGGATATACCTATATTACATTTACGCTGAATCGGTTAACGAATCTTACGAGTTTCGTCGTGAATGTTTCGGGTTCCGGCGGCTATAGCGATATGAATTTGTCGGTAAGCCCTAATACCGGGATGCTCTACAACCAAAGGGATTTGTATAGCGGAAATTATACCTATGCAGCCGAAGACCTTCCTGCCGGAACCTATATGGTTACGATTTCACTTTGGGGAACGGTATCCTCTGCAACACCCATTTACGTTACGATTGTTTGTACCGGCGACGAACTACCTTCACCGCCGGAGATGGACCCGCCGGCTCCAACTCCCTCGTACTATCCTGATGCCATCACGCTGGGTTCGGCTAACCGAAATCACATCGTCACCCGCACCTATACAGCAACCAACGGCAATGCATGGCAAGATGCCGTAGGTTATTACGACGGCTTGGGACGTCCCGAACAAACCGTCAGGGTCAAAGCCGGAGGAGGAACCGGTCAGAAAGATTGGGTCTCGCTCACCCTGTACGATGCACACGGGCGGGAAGAGAAAAGCTATCTGCCTGCCGCCTTAGGGAGCAGCAACAATGGAGCGTATGTCAATCCCTCTTCCTTGAAGACGCAAGCACAAACTTCCAATGGCAGCGACAGTAAGCCCTACTCTTTGAATGTGTACGAAGCATCGCCGCTCAATAGAGTAGTGACGCAATACGGTCCGGGCAATGCTTGGCA
>JAISIN010000008.1 GCA_031262085.1 Prevotellaceae bacterium | reverse complement strand
TTCGCCTCATCGCCCTCGTGGCAGACCGATACGACTACCGGACGCAGCAGGACAAGGAGATCCTCCGCATGCACCGCATCAACAAGCTCCGCCGCAAGGTGCGCGCGTTGATCGAGGAGGCCGTTGCCGAGAAGTATCAACTCTCCAACGACCAGCGCGAAGCGTACAGCAAAGGCATCAACGAAGAGACGCCCCGCTACACCGGTTACTACCACGGCGTGAGCCTCGGCGGAGACGACGGCAGTCTGATGGACTTCTACGTATCCAAAAATGACACCCGCCTTGTCTATCTCAAAAAGGAGGATAAGATGCGGCGCAAGCGTGAAAAGAAGAACAAGAACAAAGAGAACCAATAGACGGCACAAACCGCGCTATACAAAACAATCAAACTGAATAGATTATGGAGAATATAGATTTTGCCACCCTGTTCCAAGGCTTTGGAACGATGATGGAGAGCGGCTGGCTGCTCGCCTCCGCCCGTCTGTTTTTAATCGGCTTGGGTATGCTGCTGATATACTTGGGCTGGAAAGGTGTACTCGAACCGATGGTGATGATACCGATGGGCTTGGGCATGATTGCCATCAACTGCGGCACCCTGTTCATGCCCGACGGCACCCTCGGCAACCTCTTCCTCAACCCCATGCTCACCGACACCGACGAGTTGATGAACGAGATGCAGATCGACTTCCTGCAACCCGTCTACACCCTCACCTTCAGCAACGGACTGATTGCCTGCTTCGTCTTCATGGGCATCGGCACGCTGCTCGACGTGGGCTTCCTGCTGCAAAAGCCCTTCGTGAGTATCTTCCTCGCCCTCTGCGCCGAGCTGGGTACGTTCCTCACGCTCCCCATCGCCTCGGCATTCGGACTGACCCCGGGCGAGAGCGCCTCCGTAGCCATGGTGGGCGGCGCCGACGGTCCGATGGTGCTCTTCACCTCACTCGAACTGGCGAAGCACCTGTTTGTTCCCATCACGGTGGTGGCGTACCTCTACCTGGGATTGACCTACGGCGGATATCCCTATCTGGTGAAGCTGCTCGTGCCCAAGAAGCTGCGCGCCATCAAGCCCGTGCAGAAGAAAGCCCCGAAGAACTACGACGCCAAGGTGAAGCTGGCATTCTCTGCCGTGCTCTGCGCCGTGCTCTGCTTCCTCTTTCCGGTGGCGTCGCCGCTCTTCTTCTCGCTCTTCATCGGCGTGGCAGTGCGCGAATCGGGCATGAAGCACATCTATGAGTTTGTGAGCGGTCCGCTGCTCTACGGCTCTACGTTCATGCTCGGCTTGCTGTTGGGCGTGCTGTGCGACGCCCACCTGCTGCTCGACCCCAAGATTCTCAAACTGCTCGTGCTGGGCATCCTCGCCCTGCTGCTCTCGGGCATCGGCGGCATCCTCGGCGGATACATCATGTGGATCATCAAGCGCGGCAACTACAACCCCGTCGTGGGCATCGCCGCCGTGAGCTGCGTCCCCACCACCGCCAAGGTGGCGCAGAAGATTGTGAGCAAGGAGAACCCCGATTCGTTCATCCTCGGCGACGCGCTGGGCGCCAACATCTCGGGCGTAATCACCTCGGCAATCATCACGGGCATCTATGTGACGCTGGTGCCGTATCTGTAAAGTATGAAATCTGCGAACAGATAATGGAGAAAAACCGGATTATCTATTCCTGTTTTTACTACATTTGCCCCCACTTTCAAAAACAGTTGCGTGATGAAGTTTTCGGAAATAGGTAATACCCCCGTTGATTTTTCGGTATTAAAGTCGATATTCCCCGACCACAAGTCGGTCAACAACAAAATCAGCGAACTGGAGAAGAGCGGTCGGCTGATTCGGCTTAAGAAAGGCATGTACGTGGTGTCGCCCGCCGAAAGTGGGCAGTTGCTGTCGATGGAGTTGATAGCCAACCATCTGTACGGACCCTCTTACGTGTCGATGCAGTCGGCTTTGCGTTACTACGAGCTGATCCCCGAGATGGTCTGCACGCTCCGTTCCATGAGTGTCAAGCATACCCGAACATTCCGCAACGCATTGGGGCGATTTGAGTATATGCAGTGCCCGAAAACCTATTTTCCCATCGGCATCCGGCAGGAGGTCAACGGAAACACCGCTTTCCTCATCGCCACTCCCGAAAAGGCGTTGTGCGATTTGCTTGTCCACACGCCCAACCTAAACCTACGCTCCCAAAAGGAGCTGTTTGTCTATCTGGAAGAGGATCTTCGCTTCGACATGGATGCCTTCCGCCGGATGGATGCCCGCATCTTCGAGCAATGTGCGCAAGTGGGTAAGAAGAAAACAATGATGATGAATCTTCTAAAAATAATGAAACGATGAATACGGTTTTCGAGCAAATGCTGGCGCAATACCCTGCCACAACGGACAAAGAACGTCGCAACGCCACCTACGAAGTGATGCAACAAGTCACACTGAGCGGGCTGTACCGCGGAGGTTTCTTCGATAAGGCAGCCTTTTATGGAGGCACTTGTCTGCGAATATTCCACCGGCTGGGTAGGTGGTCGGAGGACATGGACTTTTCACTGTTGGCACCGGATGCCTCATTCAAGTTGGAATACTACTTTCCTTTCATTGTAGATGAGTTCAGCACATTGGGCAGAGAGGTGGTCATCACCAAGAAAGACAAACGAAATTTCGGGAAGGTAGAATCGGCTTTTCTGAAGGACGAAACAGCGGTGTACGACGTTGCATTCAGAACCGAGAAGAGCTTGAAGATCAAGATTGAAGTGGATATACAGCCGCCTTTAAAGTTTCAAACCGAGCAAAAGCTGTTGCTGCATCCGTTTTCTTTTATGACGCGCTGCTTCACGCTTCCCGATTTGTATGCAGGGAAAATGCACGCATTGGTTTTTAGGGCATGGAAAAATCGGGTGAAAGGGCGCGACTGGTACGACTTTGAATGGTATGTCAGGAACGGCATTTCGCTCAACCTGACCCATTTGCAGGAGCGCACGCGTGAATTTAACGGCATCGAATTAGATAAGGAAGCGTTCCTCCGGCTATTGAAAGCGCGCCTCGCCGCAGCAGACATCAAGTTGGTGAAGCGAGATGTAGAGCCTTTCGTCAACCATCCCGAAAGCCTCGATATATGGTCGAACGACTACTTTTTGCAGCTGGCGGATAGGATTGTTTTTAGTGATGATTGACAAACACACAAAGGCTGCGCCGTTTGTCTTGTTTGTCTGTGAGAGATTCTTTGCCACAAAAACACAAAGTAAAATACCTCAAAAGCTGAGCATGAAATACCTCAAAAACTGAGCATGAAATGCCTCAAAAACGACCGATGGCTCTGTTTTTATTTAAATAAAACATTTATCTTTGCCGCCTAAATCATTGAAAATATGGAGTATCTGAAACGAATAGCAGACGAACAGCTGAGGCTTCGACTCGAAGCTTTTGGCGCTGTTCAAATAAAGGGTCCGAAGTGGTGCGGTAAAACAACGACTGCCCTTATGCAGGCAAAGAGCGTCATCAAAATGCAGAATCCCGATACCAGAGAGGGGTATCTGGCTACTGCACGCACCAAGCCATCGGTTTTGCTTAAAGGCGAAACGCCCCGTTTGATCGATGAATGGCAGGTCGCTCCGATGCTCTTTGAAGCCGCATTGGGCATTGACGCAGAGCCGCTTATCGGAATGCAAGCCGACTACGACATGCGGATTACACGAAAGAACAAGTCATTCTCAGAACGTCTCGCCAATATTCGCAAGGTGACGGCAATATTCTAAGGCGTTTAATTGCGGAAGATAGCGTACACAAACGGCGCAGCCTGTGAGGGGCTGCGCCGTTTGTCTTGTTTGTTTTGGGGAAATTCTTGGTCTTATATTTGCATCCCCGTTGCTTTTACAATCCGATACAACTCATCGTTTTCATCTTCCGTCAGTAGCACAGGCTCTATCAAACTGCTCACTTGACGGCGAAGTGTCCACAGCAACGGAGTGTCGTCGAAATAATTATCGGCGCGATGCGACACGATGACGGCAATGTCAATATCGCTATCGTCCGTTTGCGTACCTTTATTGTACGAGCCATAAAGGTAAAGTGCTATCACAGGAAGCCGGGCAGAGACCAACTCCTTGTATTGTTTGGCAAGGGTTATAGCTTGTTTTTTATCCATATTCAAATCCTTACTCAATTGTGCTTTATAAGAGGAATTGCTTGATGACACATAAAGCCGACATATAAATAACGCCCGGTGGTAAGCATTAATTGTCACATCGTTTTTGTACGTTAGTAGTAGGAATTTGTCTTATACTGGTATAGGTAGACACATTTAGAAACCATTAAATGTGTAATAATTATGAGTACCAAACTTACGGTTTACAGTGAAGAGGAACGTTTGTCTTTGCTTCACTCTTATTAT
>JAISIN010000007.1 GCA_031262085.1 Prevotellaceae bacterium | reverse complement strand
GTTTGTACGCAAATATTCAAAGTCTTGTATGCCTATCGGCATTTTTCTGAAAGCGTCCATCATACTGTTGTTCTTTTGTTTGTGCAAAGCTCTGCATTTTATTTCTCACGACCAACTGTTTGGCGGGAAAAAGATTTCCTCAATTCCCCTCAAAACATATTCCCTCCCCTCAAAACCCACCCCTCCTTGCGGTATTGGGCTTATCTTTGTCGTGTAATTAATACACACGGTACCGGTATTAATTGCAGAGATTTCAATGTTAATTTTTAGTTTTTTAATTTCTAATTTTCAACCATCATGGGAATACCCTTTAAAAAGATCCTGCGGGCGAACCCCCTCAAGCCCGAATCCACGCCGCGATACTTCGCGCAGTTGCTTCGCATCGGCAAGCCTGTCACCTTGGAAGAGCTGGCATACAGCATGAAGAACAGCAGCTCGCTCTCCGAGGGCGACATCCAGAGCGTGATCACCAACTTTGTCGAAGCCATGCTCGACAAGCTCTACGAAGGTCACTCGGTCAACATCCGCAACTTCGGCATCTTCAGCCTCTCGGCGCACTCCACCGGCAGCGTCGACCGCAAAGAGTGCACAGCGCAAGACATCACCCGCGTCTACATCCGCTTCCGCCCCGCAAACACCGTCCGCCCCGACCTGAACGCCACCCGCGCAGGCGAACGCATCGAGTTCTACGACGTCGAAACCCTGATGGGCAAAGACAACCCTAAAACTCCCGAACAACCCGGCGGCGGTGAAGAAAAACCCGGCGAAAACCCGGGCGAAGAAAACCCCGGAGGCGGAGAAGACGGCAAGTGGGAATAAGAAGAATGGTCAATTAGGCTGCACTTCCAATTTATAATCTCTAATTATTAATCTCTAATCATTAAAGTTCTATGAGCGAAAAATCCAAAAACATCTGGAGCATCGTGCTCCAAGTGATCATCACCGTAGCTACCGCAGTAGCCGGTGCCTTCGGGCTGAACGCCTACATGGGTTAGTTAGTGATCACCCCTTCCCCCTTGCCTTCGGGTGAGGGGGATATTTCAAATTTTCCCCTCAAAAGGATAAAAAATCAAAAAAATACAGTAAGTTTGCCCACAAAACACCTTTAATTCGGACAACAGATGAAGATATTTAACAACTTAATTAATTCACTCACCGGAAAACCACACCCGGTAGAGCCGGAAAAGCCATCTTCACAACGCGAAAGCAACGGCTTGACCAACCAAGAGTTGCTGAATCAAATTAAGCAACACTTCGAGAAACGGTTCAAAGAAGAGACGACCGACGAAGGAATGTTGTTTCCCACATCGTTCACCCTCTACATGAACCCCAACGACTATGCGCGGCGGGAGCAAGCGTTTGCACACGTCACGCAAGGCGCCGTACAAAAGCTGCAACGCTTCATCCGCGAAAAGAAAGCCGAATACCCCCCATACATTCCACATGCCAAGTACTGGCGCTTCCAGTTCCTGCAAGTCGACCCCGAAGACCTCATAGCCGAGCTGGGCGACGACACCTCGATGATTACCGAAGGCGTGGTAGTCATCGCCTCCGACCTCTACTCCAGAGACCTCTCAGCGCAAAACATCGGCAACGAAGCCAATGTACGAGCCACCATAAAGCCCAAAGGATCGGACATGATGGAATTTAACATCAACCTCGCCGCCTTCGCAAAAGTCGACATGCGAACTAAAAATCTGTTTCAGGTAAAGATGACCGATCACTTCAACGACACCCAGGAACTGCCCCAGCCCTTCGACGCAGCACGAGAGGTAGAAGAGCGAACCATTGCCACGCTGACCTGCACCGGAGCCGAGTTCGTCAGCGGAGACCGCACAGGCAACCGGTATGCCATGGTCGACAACCTGATCAACATCTCCGGACGAAACGACAAACGATCGGCTGTTGCCCGAATCAACCGAGACGACATCATTGCCTCACATGCACAGATACGCTATCTGCCCGCCGAGAAACGATTCGAAATAGCAGCCTTTGGAGATACACGCCTCAATACGTCCAGAATAGCACAAAGCACCGGCTCAACCATTACGTGGAAACCGCTTGCCAACAACTCGGACATACTCATCAACGGAGTGATCAGCATCAAGTTCCTCAAAAAAGTATAAACGCCATGAAACTCATCTTGATCGCAGCCATAGCCGCACTAACAGCCTATCTACTAATGGTGCATTTTAAAAATTATCCCCGATAGCTCATTATGAACACACTACTCAAAGCAGGAAATACGGATGTGGGATGCGTACGCGACAACAACGAAGATGCCTACATCGTACAAACGATATGGGACGACAACCATCTGCTGGCTGTCGTCATTGACGGAGTGGGCGGATACGAAGGCGGAGAAGTAGCCGCAGAGATTGCCCGAACAGCCATCATCGAATATATGGAGCAATCGCCCAACGGAGAGCGGTTAGAGCTGCTCAAGCAAGCCGTCGTCGAAGCCAACAACCGCATCGTGCACCAACGCCAAGAGCAACCCAAGCTCGCACACATGAGCTGTGTGCTCACGGCCTGCCTGATTGACGACGGAACCATCTACATGGTGCATGTAGGCGATACCCGACTGTATGACTACGACCCGGAGGCGCGCAAGCTAAACAAGTACTCGCACGACCATTCGTTCATCGGATACCGCGAAGAGATAGGCGACCTGACGGAAGAAGAGGCGATGAACCACCCGCAACGAAACGTCATCAGCCGCGATGTAGGATCGGAGATACACCGCGTCGACGACGAAGAGTTTCTCGAAGCCAACACCTTCCCCCTATTCCCACATCACACCCTGCTGTTGTGCTCCGACGGCTTGTGCGATACGCTGACCACACAAGAGATGATCTCGGTGTTGCAACAACCCATCGCCCCGGAAGAGAAGGTGAATGCCCTCATCGACCTTGCCAAGCAGAAAAATGTGAAGGACAACGTAACGGTGATCGTCATTGAGAATAAAAACGATGCGAACGAAACAAGCGAACCCGCCACAGAAGAGCCTCAGACAGACAACGCGCCGCCACCCGCAGACAACACCCCCACACCCTCTGACACACACTCGCACCGCATCCCCTCTTGGTGGCTGCTGCCCGTAGCACTATTAGCGTTTATGATAGGTATATGCCTCTGCTGTGCGCTGCTCAGATATGCGCCGCAACCGGTGAAAGAGTTTATCCTGCCGCAAGATACAAGCAGCATGGCACGGGAAAAGACGGCTGTGCAACAGAAAGACACCCTCGCCGTGCAAGGAGACACCACAACCTTACTGCAAGACACCCTCGTCTCGTTGCAAGCCGAACAGGATACCCTTCACGACACCCTTTCGTCACCCCTATAATTTCAAGCTATGAACAAACCCCCAAGTCCTCAAACCCATCGTACAAGCAGGTGGCGCCCCCAAGAAGCCGGCGCAACCCTGTTCGTGACGATAGTCCTGCTGACAGGATTCTATATGCTCTACCACAACTCGGAACAGCAGTTCAAATCCTTGCAGGGAAAAGAATCTCTCAACATCAACAGCCACTTCACACCCGACGCCTTGCAGAAGATTCTCTTCGACGGAAACTATGTCGCCGACAGAAACGATGCCCAAGCCATCGCCCACTTCCTCCAAGAGAGAATGGAGCGGAGAAGAAAAGAGAAAAAGGGCGACATACCCAACTTGGGGCAACTGAACACCAGCGACTTTGCCATGCCTGCCGCTTATGCCGACAGCATGGGCGGAGTCGGACTGAAAGAGCGAATCGCACAATCGGAGAAAGCGCTGGGCATCACCGACGAGGTGTTGGCTACCTACACGCAACAGGTACCCGACCGGTTCACCCTCGACAGCCAACAAAGCGGGGTCATCAAGGTGCTTGTACGCAGCAAGCAAGACGAACCGCAACCCATTGCCTCGGTGCTGGTGCTGCTACGCATGCGCACCCGGAACAATCAAGACTCGATCGTGGGCTATGCCATGACCTCACCCGCCGGCATTGCCACATTCGCCGGACTGAAAGCCAACACCCGATACTCGGTTCTACCCGTCAGAAAAGGATACGAATATGGCTCGTCGCAAAGAGTAACCGCTTCGGCGAAGGAAAAGAGCTGCACGTTTACACAGACCACCCACTGGATCTCGCCCTTCGACTCCGATACCTTCAGACAATTGAAAACCGACAACGCCCTGACCGTGCGAACAGCCGACGACTACATGGCCGGCATCTGGATAAGCGCCATCTGGTTCCTGATGGCATGGTGGCTGTTCCACTTCTTACTCTGCATCTTAGGGAAGAAGGCAGACAAACCTGCCGACGAACTCATCCTACCCTTGGTGATGACCTTGACCGGCATCTGCATCCTGATGATGTATGCCATCGCCTACCCGCTGACCGATACCCTGCGGGGAGAGGAGATGGCACGATTCACGCTGATAGGAGTGGCGGTGATGGCAGTCGTGACACAGATCGATTTTGTCAGGTTCTTCAACGACCAATACCGCATCCCCTTCGACCCCATTCTGATAATCATTACCTTGGGCAAAGCAGGTAGGGACACATCGACATACAGCCGCTACAAAGGGACAGGCTACCTGCTGCTGGCATTGGCGCTGGTCGCAGCATTGGCACTATGGGGCAGCAGTCCGCAAGCCGGGGTGAAAGTCAATCTCGACCTCGGACCGCTCACCATTCAACCCAGTGAGATCGTGAAATATGCCATCGTCGTCTTCATGGCAGCCATCTTCTTCAGGTTGGCACCCGTCATACTGAAGCTGTCGGGCAACTTAGATAAGAAAGTCGGCAGAAACTTGGGATACAAGGCGCGTACCATCCTAACCATTGCCGCGGGCATCTTCCTTTTGATAGCACTCGATGTGTTCCTCATTGGCGACATGGGACCTGCCATGGTGCTGGCTATCACGTTTATCTTTATCTATGCCGTGATTCGGGGCGACCTGATGCAGCTCATCATCGGCGTAGTCACCTTGGGGATCCTGTTATTCGCCGGCGCTAAGATAGCGCCGACATCGATCGGGTTAAAGTTCACGTTCTTTGCTGCCTGGCTCATACTCTGGCTCATCTATGGCGCCTTCAAGAAGCAACTGTACGAAAGCGCTCTCTTCTTCAACCTGATCATCATGGTCTTCATTGCCGGAGGTGCACTACCCGGCGACAAGGGAGACCGACTGAACGACCGGGTAGAGATCTGGACCAACCCGTGGAACAACCAAGTATATGGCGGAACCCAAGTAGCCGAGGGCATTTGGGGACTGGCTACCGGCGGCAGCTTCGGGCAAGGGCTGGAGGGTAGCCCCGTCTCTATCGCAGCATCGCACACAGACATGATTATCCCTGCCATCGGCGAGAAGATGGGCCTTGCCACACTGGCGCTCATCTTGGTGTGCATATTCGTTTTGTTCCACCGGACACTGCTCATCGGGAAGCAGGCGGGACATCCGTTTGCCTTCTATCTGGCCATAGGCATTGCTGTTGTCACCATTGTGCAGTTCTGCGTCATCACCATGGGCAGCATCGGCATGATACCACTGACGGGCGTCTCCGTTCCGTTCCTGAGCTATGGCAAGGTAGGGTTGGTCATCAACATGGCAGCCTTTGCCGTAGTGCTCTCGATCTCGAAACGGCAAGGCTCCGTCATGCAAATGGAGTACATCGAAAAGATAGAATACCACGAGCAAACCGACAGTCAAGGGAATGTCACCAGACATGCCTTGTCTAACCTGGGCGTGGCGGCGGGGGCTTACATCGTAGCATCGGTTGCCATACTCGCATCGCTCTATTTTTATCAGGTATGGGCACGCGACATCTACCTGATCCGACCGGTGTATGCCGTCGACAAACAGGGCACACGCATCCGCGATGAGAACCCGCGCATCAGACAACTGATGCGGAAGATGCAACTCGGCAACATCTACGACCGCAACGGGTTGCTGCTGGCAAGCAGCGACCGGAAACTCATCGAAGCGCAATACCGGGGAGAACCCGAAGAACTCCCCGCAACGGTCGGTCTCAGCAAAGAGAGAATCGACAACGAGCTGGTCAAGCACAAGCAACGCTATTACCCCTTCGGCGAACACCTGTTCTTCTGGCTGGGCGACTATAACACCGAGACCTTCTGGGGAGCATGGGGCGACAACGACCCGCGCGGATACCTCTCGGAATACCGGCACTTGGCAGCCTTACGCGGCTACGACATAGAGACGGGGCAGGCAGACCCGGTGATACCCGCGAAGAAGCGCTACGACTACCAAGTGCTACTGCCGATGCTCAAAGAGGGTGCACACGGGGCAAAGCTGAAAGCATGGAACGAGCGACGGAGCGAACGCGACATCACCCTGGCGGTCGATGCGGCGTTGCAAACCCACATGCAAACAGCCATCGCTAAGTATGTACAGGAGAAATACAGCAGCCGGGCGTGGAACCAACTGCGCGTGTCGGTAGTGGTGCTCAATGCCGGAACGGGCGACCTGCTCTGTTCTGCCAACTACCCGCTGCCCGATCAGGATACGCTGCGCAAATACCCTAATGCATATAGCGATAACGGAGCACAGTACAAGAAAGCCTACACCGACAGAGACTTGGGCATCACCTACCCCACAGCGCCCGGCTCGACGGCAAAGGTGATCTCCTCGCTCGCCGGATTCCAGAAGTTAGGGTCGGCAGCAAAGAATAAAAAATATATGGTGAACGCCCAAGAGGCAATCGAGGTAAGAGGCAACGGCACTCCCATCGAGCCGACAGGCAACGTCACCATGGAGAATGCCATTGTGCTGTCGTCGAACTGCTATTTCGTCAATCTGGTGAACGACAACGATCTCTATCCGCAGTTAGACAGCATCTACTACTCGGTAGGTATCCGGTTAGAGAAAGAGAATGGGAAGGGCAGCATTACACCGTATTACATAGATCGCCCCCGATGGAGGAGTGAGTATCATCAGGAGGTCAAACTGATAGAAACAGGCGCACTCAGACGATATAATAACTATATCGAAACACGGAAGAAAGAGAAAAAGTATCGCAAAATGCAGTGGGGTGACTATGACTGGGCGTGGGGACAAGGCACCCTGCGAGCCACACCACTCAACATGGCTCGCATCGCCTCCATCGTAGCCAACGGGGGAGAGTTCCGTACCACGCAATATCTCCTGAAGGGAAATGTTGACCTTCAGGTACCTCCGTCGCAGACCATCCCCATCGTATCTGCCGAAGATGCCGGCATACTGCGGGGCTACATGATGAAGGAGACCGACAAGCACCGCAAGGGGTATAACGGGAGAACATTCCCTACCGATTTGAATATCGGCGGCAAAACAGGTACCCCCGAAAGAGACAGGTATTACGACACGGGCAAGAGGAACAGCAAAGGAAAACCGATCAGCGTAAAAGATCGTCGCAACGACGGATGGTACCTCTTTTTCATCGACTCCCCCAAGGAAGGAAAACCTTTAGCCATAGCCATCCGCATGGAGCGCTTGGCACACGGAGGAGGAATATCGGGCAATGCTGTGCAGTTGGCTGACAAAGTAGTAGTGAACCAAGTGCTGCGCGAAACGAAGTATATCGAGTGACACGTATAAAGATATCATATTATGGAAAATGAAAATAATAAAGATATAATCTACAAAGACTACGAAAAGCTGAATATGCTTGGAGAAGGTTCTTTTGCCACTGTCTTTATGGTAAAGCACCACAAATTGGGGTATATTCGAGCCATTCGGGTTCTAAACAGATATGTAGATAGCGAGCATAGCGACATCTACAAAAAATTCCTCGAAGAATGTATCGTCCTGCTACGCTTAGGAAATGGCGGGCACCCCAACATTGTGCGTATCTACCAACCGATGTTGAAAGAGCACAAGGCGCTGGTAGAGATGGACTATGTGAAAGGGAAAGATGTGTTCCACTATATAAAAGAACAGCACCATTTTGTCCCCGCCCACGAAGTAGTACGTTTCGTGCAAGACATGAGCAGTGCATTGGCTTATTGCCATGTCGATATCTATGAGTATTGCATGGACAGGGAAGAAGATCATCTGCAAGATGACCCCGACGATGGCAGTAAGGTCTTGATAGACGACGTCACCCGGAAACAACTGATCGAAAAATATCAAGTCATACACAATGATATACACGCCGGAAACATCATCCGCAAAGACGACGGAAGCTACATCTTGCTGGATTTCGGATTGGCGATTCAAGAGAACAAAGGAGTCATACGAAGCAGCAAGCGCAAAGGGGGAGTACCCGAATACAAAGCGCCGGAAAAATGGGAAGACGACGGAGCAATCACTACACAATCGGATATTTATAGCCTCGGCATCTTGATGTACGAAATGCTCACCGGAGATGTGCCGTTCACGGTCATGTCTAAAAGCGACGCCGCGATATTCGAACTGATGGAGAAGCACCGAACCGCTACACCTCCCCCCATAGAGCCGTTGCGACGCGCCGCCTTCGAGGCTACGCACCCGGGGGAAACCTATAAAAAGGATTATCCCGACTGGCTGGAAGCCGTCATCAGGAAGTGCCTCGCAAAGAAACCCCAAAACCGGTTCGCCGACGGACGGGCACTGTGCGATGAGGTGACCATAAGAATCAAGCAAGCAGCCTCCTCGGCTATCAGTTTAGATACATTCAATCAGGAGGTACTGAAGAACAGAGAACTGCAGAGAAAAATAACCGAGCTAACCCAACAAAACCAAACAGCAGTCAACCAATACACCCTACTCGAAACCGCAAAGAGACGAATAGAGGCAGAGAAACAAACCTTATCCATAGAGATAAAAAGCTGGGAGCGTATCATGGAAGAAGAACGGACTGCATCGCAAAAGAAGATAGCAAGCCTGAACAGCACCATTATGGGCTTGAGTGCCGAGAAAACAAAGCTCGAAAACGAACTGAAAAACTCAAAGAGCGCCGATGCGCAACCTTATGTGGAGCAGATAAAGGCGCTGAAAAGTGAAAATGCGCTATTATCAGACGTCAAACAGCAATTAATGCAGCAGGTTACCGATGCCAAGCAACAACAACAATCCGCGCAAAAGGAACTGACTGCCGCCATAGCGTCTCACAAAAGAGAATTGAATTCCTGCAAAACGGAGTTGACTTCGAGATTGACAACCTCTCGCGAAGAGAACGAACGCCTCAAGAAGCAACTGGCAACACGGGGTTCCGGCAACGCCAAAGCTGTCGTGACAGCCATTGTCATGATGGTGCTGTTTGCTGCGGGTGCATACTACTACTACAATCATATTCAAAAAGAGTATACCCTAAACAATGACGTAGTCAATACTGCCCTCACTCGGGAAAACGAAGCGCTCAAAGACTCCGTCGCCCTCTATAAGAAGGAGATTCGGTCGCTGAAAAATACACGCTCCGCCAACAACAGCACCCTCTCCGGAAAGGTCAACGAATTGACAACGACCAACCAAAGCTTACAGCAACAGAACGAAAGTCAGCAGCAACAGATCGAAAAGCTGCAACAGCAATTGAATGCGGAAAAAAGCCGTACCTCAACCTTACAAAAAGAGGTGAGCAAGAAGGAACAAGCTATCAGAGAGCTATTAAAAGAATAAACGAATCCGTTATGAAGACTTTATTTAAAATAGCATGGATATTGGTATTGTGTGGCTGCTACATGCCATCGTACTCGCAAAGCGCCTCGGAACTGATACAGGCCATTGAACGCTCGTTGTCTAAAAACGATTGCAGCAATGCACGCAGACGATACGAAGCATACAAACAAATAACCGGAAAGACCAATGCCGAGATAGAAGCACGCATCAAGGAGTGCGAATCGCCGACACAGGCGGTAACGAACACGCCGACCACGGATACATGGCGCGATTTATTGTCTAAAGCGGTACAGACTAATCCGACACATAAATACAATGACGGTGGCTTTTATAAAGGAGGTATAGATACCTATGGAAAACGCCACGGGTTGGGCATTTATTATTGGGAAAATGGCACAATGTATATGGGAGAATTTATTCGGAATGTTAGGACAGGTCATGGTATATATATACCGCAAAAGAAATATACTATTTCTAATTTCGATAAGGCTGTTTACTATGTGGGACCGTTTAATAACGGAGATTTTGGAAACGGCATCGGCAGTTGCTATAATGAGACCGGACAACTTATCTATTACGGAAACGTCAGAGATGATAAGCCGACAGAGACATACCCCAATAGAAACGGTGGTCAAAACTCCACGATATTCAAAGAACTTACGTTCGATAATGGAAGGTATATCGGAGAAACATATAACGGCAGAATGAATGGATATGGCGTTTATCTGTTCTCGAATGGAGACTTCTGGTATGGTCTGTGGAAAGAGGGTGTTCGGAAAGGGAAAGGTATATATGTCTATGCGTCAGGAACTATTCAATCCGGAACGTGGGATAATAACACGCGTACAGCACCCGATTATGAGAAGCTTCTGTCTACTACTTGGAGAGACAAGCTAAAATCGGCAGTGTATCAAAACCCTACACAAACTTTGGATAATGGAAGATATAAAGGACAAACAGATGCTAATAATAAACGATCCGGATTAGGTATTTACGCATGGGATGATGGAGGCGTCTATTTGGGTGGTTGGGAAAACGACAGTAAAAACGGTTATGGAATATATATTGCCGATACAGGTTATTACACGAATAACTGCCCCGATGCTTCTTATTACGTAGGTCCATGGGCAAACGACCAAATAGGCAACGGAAAAGGCACTTGTTACGACGACGAAGGAGATCTCATCTATTACGGAGAGTTCTCTGCAAATAAACCGACAGAGACCTATCCCCTGTCGGCAGAGAAAAGAAAAGAGTACGAAAAGTATAAATTTCGAGTGATAGAATACACCAACGGCAATACATATATAGGCGAGACCGTAGACGGGAAAAGAGGCGGATATGGAATTTTCCTCTGGAAAGATGGTGACTTATGGTATGGTCCTTGGAAAGACGGCAGTCGCAGCGGACAAGGCATCCTGATCCGTGCCGACGGTAGCATCTTGAGAGGTCGATGGGACGGGGATACCTATACGGAAGAATAACATCACATCAGATATATTATCATTACTATGGCAAATAATAACATCATCTACGAAGACTACGAAAAGATGAATATGCTGGGAACCGGTTCCTTTGCCACGGTCTTTATGGTGAGACACCGCAAATTAGGGCATATTCGCGCCATTCGGGTATTAGACAAGTATGTAGAGAGTGAGCATAGCGACATCTACAAAAAGTTCCTCGAAGAGTGTGTCGTCCTGCTCCGTTTAGGAAATGGAGGACACCCCAACATTGTGCGCATCTACCAACCGATGTTAAAGAATAATCAGGCACTGGTAGAAATGGACTATATCAAAGGAGTCGACCTGCTGAGTTATATACAGGAGCAACGACCATTTGTCCCTTACGATGAAGTGATACGCTTTGTACAAGATATCAGCAGTGCATTGGCATATTGCCACGTCGATGTCTATGAATATTGCATGGACAGAGAAAAAGACAACCTGCAAGACGACCCCGACGATGGCAGCAAGGTCTTATTGGATGAAACTACCCGCCGGCGACTGATAAAAAAGTATCGGGTTATCCACAATGACATACATGCCAAAAATGTAATGCGGCGGGACGACGGAAGCTATATCTTGCTCGACTTCGGATTAGCTATCGATGGAGAAGCCGTCGTAAGAAGCAGCAAACGGGAAAACGGAGCACCCGAATACAAAGCCCCCGAAAAATGGGATAAGGAAGAGGTCACTACCCAATCGGACATTTACAGCTTTGGCATCCTGATGTACGAGATGCTCACCGGACAGGTTCCATTTATCCCTAAGAATCGCAGTACCGCCGCACTACTCGACCTCATGAAGCAACATCAACACACACCCCCACCCCCCATAGAGCCGTTGCGACGTGCCGCCTTCGAGACACATGCACACGAGGCAGATATCTATCGGGGAGGAGAACCCTATAAACAGGATTATCCCGACTGGCTGGAAGCTGTCATCATGAAGTGCCTCGCCAAGAACCCCGAAGACCGATTCGCCGACGGACGTGCCCTGTACAACGAAATCAATGCGAACCTCAAACAGAACGCATCGAATATCTCCCAAGAAGCATACGACCAAACTGTGCACCGGAACGAACGGCTTACCCAAGAGAATAAACAACTTAAAAAAGAAAATAACCTGCTTACAGGTGAGAACGAACGGCTTAAAAAAAATCTTACCGCACTCTCTGAGAAAACACTCCCCATCAAAGAGGAAGCATCGGACAGCGAGAGGGTAAAAATAGAGCTGGAGCTGAACAAATGGAAGGAGATGGCACGCACACAATTCCATATCAACAGAACGATCAAAGAAGCTAAGCTCGTAACAGTAGAATCCTATATCGAAACCATCAAATGCAAGCCCGCTTCGCAAGCGGTAGCATGCGCTATGACTGACGATACCTGGCGCAATTTATTGTCTAAGGCGGGACAGACTAATCCGACTAAAAAATACGATAATGATGTATATAAAGGAGAAACGAATACCAACGGACAACGACATGGATTAGGCTTCTACTGTTGGAAAAGCGGGGTCATACATATAGGAGAGAACTCAGAGAATAAGATAGACGGCTATGGAATCTGCATGTGTCATTTAGGAGAGAACGGTTATCTAAATAACTGTAATAATTGCATCTACTACGTTGGTTCTTGGGCAAACGGTATTAAAGACAACGGAAAAGGTACGTGCTATGACCGTAACGGAAAGTGCCTCTATTACGGTGGGTTCAGCAAAGACAAACCGACAGAAATCTATCCGGCTCCCAACTCATCTTCCTTGGAGAAATTTGCGTTCAAAGTACTTGCTTTTGACAAGGATAAATATATCGGAGAAACCCATAACGGTTTACCCGATGGCTACGGCATCTATTTGTTTGACAATGGAGATCTCTGGTATGGCAAATGGAAAAATGGCGTCCGTCAAGGGAAAGGCATACTTATCGAAGCATCAGGAAAGTTACGAACGGGGACATGGGATGACAATACGTATACAGCAGAAGCTTCCGACAAACTATTAGCTCCGGCATGGCGGGAAAAATTAAAATCGGCAGTGTACAAGAACCCCACACATAAACCTGACAATGAAAGATATAAAGGTCAAACCGTTAATTTTAAGCGAACAGGTTTAGGTATCTACGCATGGGATAGCGGAACGTTCTATGTCGGTGGTTGGACGAATGCTAATTTCAATGGCTATGGCATACATCTTGTCTCAGGATCTTACACGAATAACTGCCCCAATGCTTCGTACTACGTAGGCGTATGGAAGAATCATCAAAAAGGCGACGGCAAGGGCACCTGCTACGACAAGAAAGGCAACCTTATCTATTACGGAGAGTTCACCGACAACAAACCTGTCGGCGTATACCCCATGTCGTTAGAAGAGAGAAAGGGATACGAGAAATACAAATTCCAAGTGATAGAGTATACCAATGGCGATAGATACGTCGGCGAAACCGTAAACGGACAAGTCGGCGGATATGGCATCTATATCCGGGCAGACGATACCTTATGGTATGGCTCATGGAAAGAGAACAGTTGCAACGGAACAGGCATCCTGATCGGTTCCGACGGCAGTATCATCACAGGACGACAGGATGGAGACAATTATATCGTAGAATAAAGCTATCCAATAGCCATAGAAACATTCAACCATATGGATTTGAAACGATTTAAAATTAAAAAAGTATTCGGAAGGGAAGACACTCCCGGAGACCTTCGCGAGAACCTGCTACGCACCATTGTGAAGCATTCTTTCTTTAAAAAGTTCTGGAAATCGGGCAAAATCAACAGCACATTTGTGCTGTGGGTGACCGACGAAAACCAAGAATATCAGGTAGAAACGGCACAAGACGATTTCATTAACGCCCTGAAACTACACTTCGACAACGAAGATTATACGGCAGTAGCCAATGCCCCGTGGGAGGTCAAACAAGAGAACCTGCCCGAAGGGGCAAAGTTTGAACGCATAGACACAGGCATCTATCTGCAATGCGTAATAGTGGGAGTAAAACCGGCACCGGGAACCGGAACGAACACCGGAACCCCTCCCCCATCCGCTGTTGCCACCCAAGCCACCATCCGCATTGCCGACGGACTTGGCTCGTTGGCTGAGAGTGTGTACCACCTCAATGCCACACACCGGAAAGTGTATCACATCGGGCGGGGAAAGCAAGTCGATACACCCAAAGGCATGCGCACGAACCACATCATCGTCAGAGACGACGACCCCGACGAATCGCAAAACAAACGAAACAGCTGCGTAAGCCGTGCACATGCCGACATCGTCTTTCATGACAGTAAAGGTTTTTGCCTGCGGGCACTCCCCGGCGGATGCAGCTCGGAAGGAGGGAGCTCTACCAAAATTCAGCATAAGGACGAAGAAACGAAATACCCGCTCAACAGCAGTCGAACACACAAACCCTTAAAAGATGGCGACCGCATCGAACTGGGAAAGACGGTAGTGCTGGAGTTCAAAATAGAAACGGATTAATCGCCCTCGCATTAGTCATGCTATGCAGGTGCTGAAAGAAGCAATCCGTACGTGTAGTCACTATGCATCAACAACAAAGCCTCCGTATATCACGGAGGCTTTGTTCTGCTCTTCCTCTTGGACTTGAACCAAGGACCCTCTGATTAACAGTCAGATGCTCTAACCGACTGAGCTAAGGAAGAAAATGCTATAAATATGCCAAATAATTGCTCTTCCTCTTGGACTTGAACCAAGGACCCTCTGATTAACAGTCAGATGCTCTAACCGACTGAGCTAAGGAAGAGTGTTGTTTTTTCTCAAATGCGGTGCAAAAGTAACGTGATATTTTGAAATATGCAATATCTTTGCCGAAAAAATATTGAAATGGATAAAATAATAGGAATGGGCAATGCCTTGACCGATGTGTTGGTGACGCTCAAAGACGATCGAATACTCTGCGAGCTGGCATTACCCAAGGGGAGCATGACGTTGATCGACGAACTGAAACTCAAGCAAGTACACCGTTGCTTGGAGGGAATGACCACCCAACTGGCTGCCGGCGGCTCTGCCGGAAACACCATCCGAAGCCTGGCTTGGTTAGACACCCAGACCGGCTTCATCGGTAAGATTGGCGACGACGAGTATGGGCAATTCTACGCCTCCGGTCTCAAACAACGAAAGATACAGGTACATCTGTCGGTCGATACAGGAGCAACGTCGGGCGTGGCGTCGACGTTTATCTCGCCGGGAGGTGAGCGGACATTTGCCACCTACTTGGGAGCTTCGCAACTGAAAGCCGAAGACTTCACACCGGAGCTGTTCGACGGATACACCTATTTGTATATAGAGGGATACATGGTGCAAGACCACGAAATGATTCTACACGCCATCGCCTTGGCCAAAGAGGCGGGATTGATTGTGTGCATCGACCTGGCAAGCTACAACATCGTAGAGCAAGACCGCGACTTCTTCCGCTTCCTGATCGAGAACTATGTAGACATCGTCTTCGCCAACGAAGAAGAAGCACGGGCGTTTACCGGCAAACCAGCCCGCGAAGCCACCGACGAGATAGCAAGTATGTGCAGCATAGCCGTAGTGAAGGCACGAACCGAAGGCGCCTTTATACGTCGGGGGACAGAGGTGCTGCAAGTCGAAGCCCCACCGGTACCCCAAGTGATCGACACCACCGGAGCCGGTGACTACTTTGCTGCCGGATTCTTGTACGGACTGCTGCACGGATGCTCCATGCGCAAATGCGGACAGGCAGGCTCACTGTTGGCAGGATACATCATCCAAGTCATCGGCGCCGAGCTACCCGAAGCTTACTGGGACGAAATTAAAATGAAAATCAACAAATTATGAGAAAAATATTCACGCTACGCAACTGCATCATACCGGTAGTTGCAGCAGGCATTGTTGCCTTCCTGAGTTTTAAACCAAGCGACGACAGATCGTTCCAAATAGCTAAAAATCTGGATACCTTCAGCTCGATTGTCAAAGAGCTGGATCTGTTCTATGTCGACACGCTCAACCCCGACAAAACCATCAGGGAAGGTATTGATGCCATGCTCTACTCGCTCGACCCCTACACCGAGTACTATCCCGAAGAAGACCGCAGCGAACTGGAGCAGATGCTGAAAGGGTCGTATGGCGGCATCGGCTCGGTCATCACTTGGAACCCCAAGCTGAAACGCTCCATGATAGCCGAACCCTACGAAGGAATGCCCGCTGCCACCGTCGGGCTGAAAGCCGGAGATGTACTGATGTCTATCGACGGTGAAGACCTCGCCGGCAAAGACAACCAAAAAGTGAGCGAGATGCTTAGAGGACAAATAGGTACCGGCTTCCGTCTGAAGGTGCAACGACCCGGCACAGAGAAGCCATTAGAGTTCGATATCGTGCGACGCTCCATACAACTACCCTTCATCCCCTACTATGCCGCGATGGACAACCACGTGGGATACATCAGCCTGAGCACCTTCTCGGGCAACCCGTCGAAGGAGTTCAAACAAGACTTCCTCGAGCTGAAGAAGCAAGGCATCACCTCGCTGGTTATCGACCTGCGCAACAATGGCGGAGGCTTGCTCGACGAAGCGGTAGAGATAGCCAACTTCTTCCTGCCGCGAGGCAAGGTGATTGTTAGCACCAAAGGCAAAATCAAACAGGCAGACAACGTGTACAAAACGTTGCGCGAACCGCTCGACACCGAGATACCTATCGTGGTGCTGGTGAACAGCGGCACAGCATCGGCATCCGAGATCTTGTCGGGCGCCCTGCAAGACTACGACCGAGCCGTCATCGTAGGCAACCGCACCTTCGGCAAAGGACTGGTACAAACCACCCGCGTATTGCCCTACGGAGGCACCATGAAGCTGACCACCTCCAAGTATTACATACCCAGCGGCAGATGTGTGCAAGCCATCGACTACAAGCATCGGAACCCCGACGGGAGTGTAGGGCGAATCCCCGACAGCCTGACCACCGTCTTCCGCACAGCTGCCGGCAGAGAGGTACGCGACGGCGGAGGAGTAACCCCCGACATCACGGTGAAGCAAGAGAAAATGCCCAACATCCTCTACTATCTGATCAACGACAATCAGATCTTTGACTATGCCACTCAGTACTGCTTGAAGCACGACGCCATTGCCCCTGCCGAACAATTTGCACTGACCGATGCCGATTATGCCGAGTTCAAGGAGAAGGTGAAAAGTTCGGGGTTCAAGTACGACCAACAGAGCGAGAAGCTGCTGCAAAACCTCAAGGAGATGGCAGCGTTTGAAGGTTACATGAACGATGCCTCCGACGAATTTGCCGCCTTGGAGAAAAAGCTGACACACAACCTCGACCACGACCTCGACTACTTTGCCAAGGACATCAAAAGTGTGCTGGCACTGGAGATCGTGAAACGATACTACTATCAACGTGGTGGAATTATAGAGCAACTCAAAGAAGACAACGGAGTGAAAGAGGCAATGCAACTGCTCGGCGACCCCGAAAAGTATCAAGCCAAACTACGTCCCGCCAACGAATAATCGACCCTAATCCATTATTGAATCCCATGAAGAGACACCTCTTGGCAGGGATCGTCCTGCTCTTGCTCGCTGCCTGTTCGACTACCCGGCACCTGCCCGATGGCGAAACGCTCTACATCGGGCAGAAGCCACTCGTGGTGCAGCACCCGTCGGGCACGGCAACGGGTGCCATCGCCATGGAGGAAATCGAAGCAGCGCTCGCCAAGGCGCCCAACAACTCGTTCCTCGGCAGTTCGTACTACCGCATTCCGCTGCCGATAGGGCTGTGGTTCTACAATGGATTTAAGAAATACGAGAACAAGAAGGGATTCGGACACTGGGTATTCAATCACTTCGGCTCTACGCCCGTAACGATGTCGGCAGTCAATCCGCCTATCCGCCAACGGGTGGCAAACAACATCCTGCACGACTATGGGTATTTCAACGGCACAGTTACCTACCAAATCTTTCCGCACAAGAACGATTCGCTCAAAGAGAAGTTGCAATACACCATCGACATGGGGATACCCTACTACATTGACAGTGTGGAGTATCGCGGCTTCAACCCCGTCACCCTGCAACTGATGAATCGGGGGCGACGCCGTTCGCTCGTCCATCCGGGCGAACAGTTCAACGTGGTGAAGCTCGACGAAGAACGTACCCGCATCAGCACGCTGCTGCGCAACATGGGGTACTACTACTTCCGCCCCGACTACCTGACCTACCAAGCCGACACCACGCTGGTACCCGGCGGACACGTCAGCCTGCGCATGATACCCGTAGCCGGTATGCCCGCGGCAGCCCAACGCACCTTCTACACGGGAAACACACGCTTCTATCTGTTGGGCAACCAGATGCAGGCACCCACCGACTCGCTCAACTACCAAGGACTGACCATCTACTACCCCGACAAGCTCAAGGTGCGACCCAACATGCTGCACCGATGGCTGAACTATCGGGGCTACCGGCGCAAACAGCAGAACCCCGACAGCTTGACCAACGTGCGTCGGCGATCGGACGATCTGTATAGCCAGTACCGACAGACCCGCATACAGGAACGATTGGCAAGCATCGGCATCTTCAGTTACACCGAGATGAACTATGTGCCGCGCGACACAGCCTGGGTGAGCGACACCTTAGACCTGCGCATCACCGCCATGCTCGACAAGCTCTACGACGCCGAACTCGACTTCAACATGAAGGTAAAGAGCAACAACCAGATGGGACCGGGAGCCTCGTTTACCGTCACGAAGAACAACCTCTTCGGCGGAGGCGAGACCTGGAATGTCAAGGTGTACGGCTCGTATGAGTGGCAAACGGGTAAAAACAGCTCGTCGGCTATGAACAGCTACGAGATCGGCGCGTCGTCGTCGCTGGTCTTCCCGCGCATCGTCTTTCCGCAAATGGGCGACCGTGAGTACGACTTTCCCGCCACAACAACCTTCAAGCTCTACATCGACCAGATGAACCGCGCCAAATACTATAAGCTGCTGGCATTCGGCGGGAACATTACCTACGACTTCCAGCCGGTAACCACGCGCAAACACAGCATCACCCCCTTCAGGCTCACTTTCAACGTGCTGCGCGACCCTACCGATGCCTTCAAAGAGATTCAGGAACAGAACCCGGCGCTTTATATCAGCCTGAGCAACCAGTTTATACCCGCTATGGAGTACACCTACACCTACGACAACAGCTCGTCGCGCAGGGTGAAGCACCCCACGTGGTGGCAAACCACCCTCGCGTCGGCAGGCAACCTCACATCGGCCATCTACCGCGCGTTCGGCAAGCCGTTCGACGGGCAGGGAAAGAAGCTGTGGGGCGTGCCCTTTGCCCAATACCTGAAGTTCAACTCGGAGTACAGGTATCTCTACAAGATGGATAAAGACAACCAGATAGCCGCCCGCGTGGCAGCCGGTGTGATAGCGTCGTATGGCAACTCCACCGCAGCCCCCTATACCGAGATGTTCTATGTAGGCGGCGCCAACAGCGTGCGGGCATTCACCTCGCGCAGCATTGGTCCCGGCGGTACCGTACCCCAAGACACCAAGTATGCTTTTATCGATCAGGTGGGCGACCTGCGCTTCGAAGCCAACGTAGAGTATCGCTTCCGCCTGTTGGGCGACATTCACGGCGCGCTCTTTCTCGACGCAGGCAATGTGTGGATGTTGCGCAAGGACAAGGAACGCCCGCTTGCCCACTTCCAACCGAAAAACTTTGTCCGCCAACTGGCGCTGGGCACCGGCGTGGGGTTGCGCTACGACATGGATTTTCTGGTGTTCCGCCTCGACTGCGGCGTAGCGTTGCATGCCCCTTACGACACCGAAAAAAGCGGCTATTACAACATTCCGCGCTTTAAAGACGGACTGGCGCTGCACTTTGCCATAGGCTATCCGTTCTGACGCGCTGACCCCACAGCCTGCAACGTTAAAAAAGATAATCATCCGGAACTTTTTGAGGTCATATTAAGCAACAGTTACTATATTTGTGCCGCCATGACAGAAACATGGCACAAACCATCAATATATTTATTGCAATCATGAAGCCAACTTTATTTGTACTCGCTGCCGGTATGGGTAGCCGATATGGAGGATTAAAACAGTTAGACGGTTTGGGACCGAACGGAGAAACCATCATGGATTACTCCATCTTCGACGCCATCCGCGGTGGATTCGGCAAAGTAGTATTTGTCATCCGCAAAGATTTTGAACAAGACTTCCGCACAAAGATTCTGAGCAAGTATGAAAACCATATCACGGTAGATGTGGTCTTTCAGTCGCTCGACAAACTACCCCAAGGGTTTACCTGTCCCGAAGGTCGTACCAAGCCGTGGGGCACCAACCACGCCGTGCTGATGGGGAAAGAGGTCATTCACGAACCGTTTGCCGTGATCAATGCCGACGACTTCTACGGTCGCCACAGCTTCGCCGTGCTGGGTGAGGCACTGAGCGCCATGACCGGCAAACAGAACGATTACTGCATGGTAGGCTATCGTGTAGGCAACACCCTCTCGGAAAGTGGCAGCGTGGCACGCGGTGTATGCGAGACCGATACCGAAGGCTATCTCACCGGAGTGGTAGAGCGTACCGCCATCGAACGCATCGACGGCAAGGTATCGTTCAAAGACGAAAACGGCGTACTGCAAGTCATCGCCGACAACACCCCCGTATCGATGAACATGTGGGGATTCACCCCCGACTACTTCGACTACTCGGAAGCATACTTCAAAACGTTCCTGACCGAGAACATCGACAACCTGAAAGCCGAATACTTCATCCCGCTGATGGTCAACCGGCTCATCACCGACGGCACTGCCCGCTGCCAAGTGCTCGACACCACCAGCAAATGGTTCGGGGTGACTTATGCTGCCGACCGTCAAGGGGTAGTCGATAAGATACAAGCATTAGTCCATACCGGAGAGTATCCGGAGAAGTTGTTCTGATCAAGACACATATTACACTAAAAAACGAAAGGGAGATCTTAGCATAATCTCCCTTTCGTTGTCTTATACTGGTATAGGTAGACACATTTAGAAACAATTAAATGTGTAATAATTATGAGTACCAAACTTACGGTTTACAGTGAAGAGGAACGTTTGTCTTTGCTTCACTCTTATTATGAATCCGGCATGAGCAAAAA
>JAISIN010000055.1 GCA_031262085.1 Prevotellaceae bacterium | reverse complement strand
GCGGTGAGCGGACTTGCCAGCAGGGTGCGTGCGCCGGGACCTTGTCGCCCCTCGAAGTTGCGGTTGCTGGTGGAGACGACATACTTGCCGGCGGGCACCTTGTCGTCGTTCATCGCCAGGCACGCCGAGCAGCCGGGCTGACGGATGGCGAACCCTGCCTCGGCGAGTACGCGGTCGAGTCCCTCTTCGCGGATCTGTCGCGCCACCTCCCACGAGCCGGGCACCAACCACGCGGTGATGCCGTCGGCTTTGCGCCGTCCGCGGACGATGGAGGCAAAGGCGCGGAAGTCTTCGATGCGCCCGTTGGTGCAGGCACCCAGAAAGACATAGTCGACTCTCTGCCCCAGCATGGGTTGTCCGGCGGTGAAGCCCATGTAGTCGAGCGATTTGCGCAGCGAGGCGTCGCCCTCCTTGGGGATGCGGGCGGTGACGGGCAGCCCCATGCCGGGGTTGGTGCCGTAGGTAATCATCGGCTCAATGTCGGCGGCGTCGAAGTGTACCTCTTTGTCGAAGCGGGCATCGTCGCCGCTCCGCAACGTGCGCCAGTACGCCACCGCCTCGTCCCACGCCGCACCTTGGGGGGCATACTCCCTACCTTTTATATATTGGAACGTCACCTCGTCGGGGGCTACCATGCCGCCGCGCGCACCCATCTCGATGCTCAGGTTACAGAGCGTCAGTCGTCCCTCCATCGAAAGGCTGCGCACCGCCGCGCCGGCATACTCCACGAAGTAGCCCGTGGCGCCGGAGGTGGTGAGTTGTGCCATCATGTAGAGGGCGAGGTCTTTGGCGGTGACGCCGCGGCGCAATCGCCCGCTGACGGTGATGCGCATCGTGCGGGGACGCGACTGGAGGATGCACTGCGAGGCGAGCACCATCTCCACCTCGCTGGTGCCGATGCCGAACGCCACAGCCCCCAAAGCGCCGTGGGTGGAGGTGTGCGAATCGCCGCAGACGAGGGTCATGCCGGGCAGCGTCATGCCCTGCTCGGGGGCGACGACGTGGATGATGCCGTTCTTAGGGTGCATCATACCGAAGTGGGTCAGATGGAACTCGGCGGCGTTGCGCGAGAGCGTGTCGACCTGCGTGCGCGACACGGGGTCTTCAATTTCGCGCTCCTGCCCCACGGTGGGGGTGTTATGGTCGGGCATACAGACGATGCGCTCCGCGCGCAACGGGCGCAGTCCGCGCGCCCGCAGTCCGTCAAATGCCTGCGGACTGGTCACCTCGTGACAGTAGAGGCGGTCGATGTAGAGTTGTGTGGGACCGTCGGGCAGTTGCTGCACCACGTGGGCGTCCCAGATTTTGTCGAAAAGTGTATTCATATCAGCTTTATTATAAGTGACTAAATGATGTTTAAACCGATAAGCTTGCCCAAACGAAGAAAGCCTTTCGCACTGTCAGAAGTGAGAAAGGCTTTCGTATATTGTTGGGCTTCGTCAACTTTATATGCAGCATCCACTTCCACCGGGCGATTCCGATAGAATAATAATAATGCTGCCTATAATGGAGTGGTTACGTGTCATTTTAATAGGGGTTATTTGTTTTAGCGGCGCAAAGGTATAGATAAATCGTATTCATCCAAACGATTTTGTTGTTTTTTTAGGGGAAGGGTAACAAAATCGGTATCTGATTCATGATATCAAACAGTTCACTTACGGTCTCGGCACGAAGCATGGCTACGCGGGTGGGTTTGAAGTTGGGTATACCTTTAAAAAGCGGGGTGGCAGCCAAGTGACGGCGGATGTGCAGGATGCCGCGCCGTTCGTCGAGACGCGCTACGCTGCTCCGCACCTCCTCGCGCAGCACCTCCAAGTACCACTCGAAGGGTTGGCGTGGAAGCAGCTCGCCCGTAGTGAGATAGTGCTTGATTTCGCGAAAGATCCACGGGCAGCCTATGGCGCCACGTCCTACCATTACGCCATCTACACCATAGCGGTCAAAACATTCGCGGACACGTTCGGGCGAGGTGATGTCGCCGTTGCCGATGATGGGGATGTGCATGCGGGGGTTGTTCTTCACCGCGCCGATCAGTGTCCAGTCGGCTTCGCCGGTGTACATCTGGGCACGGGTGCGACCATGTATGGTGAGCGCGGCAATGCCGCAATCTTGTAGCTGTTCTGCCAAGTCGACAATGATTTTGTGGCTATCGTCCCACCCCAAGCGGGTCTTGACCGTGACTGGCATCTGCACGGCATCCACCACGGCGCGGGTAATCTCCAGCATCTTGGGGATGTCGCGAAGCATGCCCGCCCCCGCCCCTTTACCTGCCACCCGCTTCACGGGGCAGCCAAAGTTCAAGTCGAGCACATCGGGATGCGCCTCCTCCACGATGCGGGCTGCTTCGCGCATGGCATCGGTATCCTTACCATATATCTGAATCGCCACCGGACGCTCCTCATCGCAGATCGTGAGCTTTTCCTGCGTCTTGTTGACATAGCGTATCAGCGCATCGCTCGATACAAACTCGGTGTAGACCATATCGGCGCCAAACCGCTTGCACATCAGGCGGAACGCAGGGTCGGTGACATCCTCCATCGGAGCAAGCAATACGGGTCGACAGCCCAAATCTATGTGCTCTATCTTCATGATTTCACTGCAAATAGAATACCTTGGTTAGCTTCATCTTTTTTATTCATTTTGAGAGCTTCCTCACCGTTCTGAACGGCGACGAGAGCCTTGGTTTTCGGACAGGAGTGTCTTAGAGTTCCTCTATCTGTTCTTGCGTCAGTCCGGTTGCTTGCGCAATTGTGTCAGTGGGAAGTCCTAAACGTTTGAAGTTAAGTGCTATTTGATATTTTTCGGCGACTATTTTTCGTTCTGATTCTTGACGTTCCATAGTTCGCCCTATTTCTATACCTTCCACACGTCCTTCCACACGTCCTTCCGCACGTCCTTCCGCACGCCCTTCTTCAAGTCCTTCCGCACGTCCCTCCAAACGCCCCTCTCCGCGTTCGGTGTAGACATTGCTTTTCAGTAGATTGACATTGTCCACATGTCGCCAATAGGCACGTTGCTCATTTTTGCTCATTTGGCTGATTCGCAACATTTCGCGAGCTTCAACAAGTCCGGGAGCTGTGGCGTTATCGGGTATCTCGTCGGTATTGAGATATCGCACCCACTCTTCGAGCCAATTTTCGGGTTGGCGCACAAAACCATCCACTTTGAGAATGTAGTATTCGGGATATAGTGCGCTCACTTCGCTGACATTGAATTTTTGCCGTTGGAATGGAGATAGTTCCAGTAAGTCGCCCGAGTGTATGCCGCGAAACTCTGTTTTACCGTGATACACATAATCTTTCCCATGCCCCAAGTCGAAGTAGAGAATGTTGATGCTGTATATTTTGCGGATATTATCATAGCCTTCGCCACGATTGACGTACTCGGTCACTAATTTGGATGTGCCGAACAAAATGCGTTGAAAGTAAGCATATTCGTTATTGTTCTGTATTTCGATAATGAACAACTTCCCGTGTGAATCTTCGACCAAGATATCCACCCGGTTATGCTTATCGAATTGGTCTTCCTGATTGCTTTCGCTTTCGAGAAATTTCTGTATCGTCATCTTTTCGCCCAGCAGTGTGGTGAGCAGTCCCTCCAACACTACGGCGTTTGCCTTGTTGCGAAGCAGGCTTTTTATCGCCCAGTCAAAACGGATATATTTTGCCATCATGTAGATTGTTTTGGGGTTTTATGCGGCAAATATAGGCAATATTTGATATACTCAATTATACCAACTTGCTTTTTACTTCTCCAAAGCCTTTTTTGAGAATAGACATGGCAACCAAAGTACGAATACTCACCACGGAGTAACCATGACGAAGAGCATATAACCACAAGGCTTTTGTGTTAAAAGGTAAGCAAAGTAGCAATCAATCCGAATACACTCGCTACATTTGCAACCTAAAACGCTTTAAACAACTATTTTTCAATATCAAAATGTTATTTCTATGAAATTACCATTTGCTGAATCGTGGAAAATAAAGATGGTAGAACCCATCCATATCAGTACACGCCAAGAGCGCGAACAGTGGCTCGCAGAAGCCCACTACAATGTGTTTCAGTTGAAAGCTGAACAAGTCTACATTGATCTAATTACCGACTCGGGCACCGGCGCCATGAGCGACCGTCAATGGGCAGCGCTCATGACGGGCGACGAGAGCTACGCCGGTGCCGACTCGTTCTTCCGGCTGAAGGATGTTATCACCCGCCTGACCGGCTTCGAGTATGTCATTCCCACCCACCAAGGACGAGCTGCCGAGAATGTGCTCTTCTCGTATCTGGTACACGAAGGCGACATCATTCCCGGCAACTCCCACTTCGACACCACCAAAGGACACATCGAAGGGCGTAAAGCCATCGCACTGGATTGTACTATCGACGAAGCCCGCGACACCCAACTGGAGATTCCTTTCAAAGGCAACGTCTCGCCCGAAAAGCTGGAAAAAGCCATGCAGGAGTATGCCGACCGCGTGCCCTTTATCATTGTCACCATCACCAACAACACCGCCGGCGGACAGCCCGTCTCCCTGCAGAACCTGCGCGAAGTGCGCGCCATTGCCGACCGCTACGGCAAGCCGGTGCTGTTCGATTCGGCACGCTTCGCCGAGAATGCCTACTTCATCAAGACCCGTGAATCGGGCTATGCCGACCGGAGCATCAAGGAGATTACCCGCGAGATGTTCGGCTTGGCAGACGGCATGACCATGAGCGCCAAGAAAGATGGATTGGTCAACATGGGCGGATTCATCGCTACCCGACGCGAAGATTGGTACGAAGGCGCTAAAGGATACTGCGTGCAGTTTGAGGGATACCTCACCTACGGAGGCATGAACGGACGCGACATGGATGCACTGGCAGTAGGATTGGACGAAAATACCGAGTTCGACAACCTCTACACGCGCATTCACCAAGTAGCATATCTGGCACAGAAGCTCGACGAATACGGCATCCCCTATCAACGTCCGGCAGGCGGACATGCCATCTTTGTCGATGCGCCCAAAGTGCTGACCCACGTACCTCAAGAGGAGTTTCCGGCGCAGACGCTCACCATGGAGTTATATCTGGAAGCAGGCATACGAGGTTGCGAGATAGGCTATCTGCTCGCCGACCGCGACCCCGTGACCCGCGAAAACCGTTTCAACGGTCTCGACTTGCTGCGCCTCGCCATTCCACGACGGGTCTACACCGACAATCACATCAACGTCATTGCCGCCGCTCTGAAGAATGTGTACGACCGTCGCGAAAGCATCACCCATGGCGTGCGCATCGTTTGGGAGGCTCCGCTGATGCGTCACTTCACCGTGAAACTCGAAAGATGCAACTCATAGCAGCTTTTGTGTGATAAAGAATATCTTTTCACGCGTCGTCGTCGTCGAGCGATTCCACGTATTCCCATTCGCCTTGCACAACGAACAGAATCTCTTCGGGATCGAATGTTCCCATCTCTTCTTTCTGCGATTGTTCTACGATATAGGCAGCTATCTCTTCCAGATCGATCTCAACGGTGCCGTCGCTGTCGGGTTCCGCATCCAGAATCCCGCTCTCGGCGTAGTAATCGTCCATCAGGTCGAGGAAATAATAGAGTTCTTCATCGGAGAACTTACCTTTCAACTCTTGCGGAAGGTAATCCTTGATGTATGCTACCGTTCTTTCGGTATCAATGTCATCTTCCAGGAAGTCAGCATCTTGTGCCATTGCGGGTAGTATTTACGATATGAGTGCGTCGATTTTAGCTTTATAAGTAGATTTCCCGGTCGATCCTACGTGCTTATCAACCAATCTACCGTCCTTGAAAAAGAGCACGGTGGGGATGTTCCGGATAGTATAGGCGGCAGCAACATCGTTGTTGTCGTCTACATTGCATTTGCCGATACGTACTTTGCCTTCGTACTCGTCAGCCAGTTCTTCGATGATGGGAGCAACCATTCTACATGGACCACACCAAGGTGCCCAAAAGTCTATTACCAGCGGGCTACCCTCGGTAATGAGTTCTTCGTAATTGCTGTTTGTAATTTCTAATGCCATAATTTTAAAAAGTTGTTTTAATGTAGCACAGTTAGTGCCGTCCAATTCCTTTGTTTTTTGGAGTTGCAAAGATATATATTTTCCCCAATTACTCGTAACGCCATTCCGATATATATTTTCTATCAGGCGATTGTCGGGGAATCATTCTTCAATGTTTTGTGTACCTTTTGCAGTAAATTCTATCGAAAAGGCGTATATTTGCCGCACCTAATAAAAAAGTGATCTATTATGAGTACGATTTTACATTTGTCTCCGCAAAACGTATGGAAGCATTTCCATGAGTTGACGCAAATCCCCCGCCCGTCGGGATATATGGAAAAAGTGACGGCATTCCTCATCGCCTTTGGCGAAAGTTTACACTTAGAATCCATCGTAGACGAAGTGGGCAACGTGATTATTCGCAAGCCTGCCACTCCCGGAATGGAGAACCGCAAGGGTATCGTTCTGCAAGCACACATGGATATGGTGCCGCAAAAGAACAACGATACCGTACACGACTTCGAAAAAGACCCCATCCAAACCTACGTAGACGGCGACTGGCTCAAAGCCCGCGGCACAACGCTGGGCGCCGACAACGGCTTGGGAGTAGCTGCCATCATGGCGGTGCTCGAAGATAAAAACCTGAAACACGGAGAACTCGAAGCGCTCATCACCGTCGACGAAGAGACCGGCATGTACGGCGCATTCGGGCTGAACCCCAACATCCTGAACGGAGAAATCCTGCTCAACCTCGACTCGGAAGACGAAGGCGACCTCTACATCGGATGCGCCGGCGGAGTAGACCTTACTGCCACATTAGCCTATCGGGAAGAGACAACCGATACCGACTTCGTAGCCCGACGCATCACCCTGAAAGGTCTGCGCGGCGGACACTCCGGATTAGAGATTAACGAAGGACGCGGCAATGCCAACAAACTGCTGGCGCGTGTCACACACGACCTACTCCTTGAGTTCGATTGTCAGCTCGCCTCGTTCGAGGGAGGAAATATGCGCAACGCCATTCCCCGCGAAGCAACCGCCCTGCTCGTATTCGCCCCCGACGACATCGAAGGATTGGATGAATACATCCGCAGCTACGAAGCCCGGCTCAACTCCGAATATGCACCGATAGAGAGCAATCTGTCACTGACGCTGGAGGTGGCAGACCGACCGGAGTATGTGATACCCGAAGAGATTCAGGACAATCTGATCGATACGCTGATGGCTTGCCAAAACGGCGTCATGCGCATGATCCCTACCGTCCCCGACACGGTAGAAACCTCGTCGAACCTCGCCATCGTGCTGGCAAGCCAAGGGAAGATCGAAATACGTATCCTTGCGCGCAGTTCGAGCGATTCCATGAAGGAGTTTCTCGCCGACAGCCTCACTGCCTGCTTCGCAATGGCAGGAATGAAAGTCGAACTGAGCGGCGCCTACTCCGGCTGGCAGCCCAATGTCGATTCGCCCATCCTGAAAGCCATGAAGGAAGCCTACCACAAACAGTTCGGCACAGAGCCGGCAGTGAAGGTGATTCATGCCGGATTAGAGTGCGGCATCATCGGCGCAGCCTGTCCGGGATTAGATATGATCTCCTTCGGACCCACCTTGCGCTCCCCCCACTCGCCCGACGAACGTGCCTACATCCCGTCGGTACAGAAGTTCTACGACTTCCTCACGGCAACACTGGAGAATGCACCTTTTAATTCCTAACTTTTATTTCCCTTGATCGAAGAACTGAACGAAGAACAACGGGCTGCCGTGCTATACAACGACGGTCCGTTGTTGGTTATAGCCGGCGCCGGTTCGGGCAAGACCCGCGTGCTGACCTACAAGATAGCCTATCTGCTGGAGCATGGCTACCGGCCGTGGAATATCCTTGCCCTGACATTTACCAACAAAGCCGCCCGTGAGATGAAGGAACGCATCGCCCGACAGGTGGGGTATGCGCAGGCACGCCGCCTATGGATGGGCACGTTCCACTCCATCTTTCTGCACATCCTGCACCGCGAGGCGGCAAGTATCGGCTTCACCTCCCGGTTTACCGTGTACGATACTGCCGACAGCAAAAGCTTGATACGCTCTATCATTCGCGAGATGAAGCTGAACGACAAGCAATACAAACCGGCAAACGTACAGGCACAAATCTCCAGAGCTAAGAACCGACTGCTGACGCCCGACCGTTATGCCGCCGACCAACAGGCAAACGAGATCGACAACCGTTCGGGCATGAGCGCCTTGCACGACATCTACCAACGCTACTGGCTGCGTTGCCGGCAAGCCGACGCGATGGATTTCGACGACCTGCTGGTTTACACCTATCTGCTCTTTCAGCAACACCCCGAAGTGCTGGAGCGTTACCGACAGCAATTCCAATACATCCTCGTCGACGAGTATCAAGATACCAACTTCGCACAGCACAGCATCATCGTGCAGTTGGCTGCCGAACATCAGCGCGTCTGCGTGGTGGGCGACGATGCACAAAGCATCTACTCCTTCCGCGGAGCCAATATCGACAACATCCTCTCTTTCACCAAAGTGTTCGCCAACACCAAAACCTTTAAGCTGGAACAGAACTATCGTTCTACGCAAGCCATCGTCAACGCTGCCAACAGCCTGATCAAAAAGAACAGTCGGCAGATACCCAAAGAGGTGTTTTCCAAAAAAGCCGAAGGGGATGCCATCGAGCTGCTTCATGCCTACAGCGACACGGAGGAGGGATTGATGGTGGCAGGCAAAATTGCCGAACTGCGCCGAAGCGGACATTACCATTATGCCGACTTTGCCATTCTCTACCGTACCAATGCGCAGAGCCGCATTTTCGAAGAGACGCTGCGCAAGCGGGAGATGCCCTACCGCATCTATGGCGGTATGTCGTTCTATCAACGCAAAGAGATAAAGGATGTGGTGGCTTACTTCCGGTTGGTCAGCAACCCTAACGACGAAGAGGCGTTCAAGCGTATCATCAACTATCCGGCACGAGGCATAGGCGAAACAACCGTCAACAAGGTGATTGCCGCTGCCAACACTGCCAACGTCAGCCTGTGGACAGTGATCAATGCGCCGGATGTCTACGACCTGAACGTCCATAAAGGTACACTCGGCAAACTGCAAAGCTTTGCCGAACTGATTACCGGTTTCGCCGAAAGCGCTGCCACACAGAACGCCTACGAGACAGGCACAGGCATTATTCGTCAGTCGGGCATCATGAACGACCTCATGCAAGGACACGACCCCGAAGACGAAAGTCGGCGGGAGAACATCGAAGAGCTTGTCAACGACCTGAGTAATTTCTGCTCGGAACGCCTCGAAGAGGACAACAAACACATCCTGCTCTCCGACTTCCTGTCGGAGATATCGCTCATCACCGATCAGGACACCGGCAACGATAAAAACAATGCCGACAAAATAACCCTGATGACCGTACATGCCGCCAAAGGATTAGAGTTTAAGAATGTGTTCGTGGCAGGTATGGAAGAAAACCTCTTTCCCAGCAGCTTGGTAGGCGATTCGCCCCGTGCCATGGAAGAAGAACGCCGCCTGTTCTACGTCGCCATCACTCGCGCCGAAGAGCACTGCTTCCTCTCCTACGCCAAAAGCCGCATGCGCTACGGACAGATGGATTTCTGTAACCCCAGCCGTTTTCTGCACGACATTGATTCCCGCTATCTGAATGACGGAGGAAAGCGCGGAGAAAAGAGTTCTTCTGCTCCTGCCAGTTCTTCTGCTCCTGCCGTTTCACACAAATCAGCGCCCGCTTTCCATATGATAGTCGGTCAGCAAGTAGAGCACGAACGCTTCGGCGCAGGCGAAGTAATCCGCATCGAAGGCGAAGGAGATAACACCAAAGCCACCATCCGTTTCGAAAACGCCGGAGAGAAGCAGCTGTTGCTCCGATTTGCGCGATTTAAGTGAAATTGTTTACCCCATTTGCACGGTGGGCTGAAAGCCCCAAGCAGGCTGTAAGCCTATGCCTGAGTGGTACCCGTTACATGGGTGTCGGTGATGATGCCGTTGTAGTAGCCGTGCAGCGCCGACGGCAGGTCGCCCGGCAGTTGGAGCGCGAGGGTGATGATTACATTCCCCACACGGTGATAAGCCGTCCCTGATAGGTTTCCTTGCGGTGCCATATTTTATCGTCCCAAGCCACGCCTTTGTCGCGGTTGAAGAGGATGAAGTGTCCTTCGGCTTGTGGGGCGGCTTTGTCCATGTATTCGGTCGTCTGTTCCAACCCTTTGGCGATGGTCTTTTCCTGTTCGCCGCGTTTGATTTTCAGTTCGAGCACGATGTACTGGATGGGACCGCCGTAGCCATCGGTGAG
>JAISIN010000117.1 GCA_031262085.1 Prevotellaceae bacterium | reverse complement strand
ATATATGTATTTGAACCCGATTAATTTGCTGCAATCTGTTATATCGTTTACGCTCTCTGCATCAAGCATCTCTTGAACCATATCATGTACCGACTGCAATACTTTCCCGGAAAGACGTCTGACGCCTTTCTCAAATTCTTTAGTTGTTCTTACATTCATTTCTTCTTAACGCCTAACCATTCAAAAAAATCTTTCTGTTCTTCTTCGTTCAGCAGGCCGCCTCCATCGGGCGACTCTTTTTGCAGGCGCTTAAAGGTTTCGACATCGTCTAACTCTTCCAAATAGTCGGCCAACATGCCCCGTATGATGCTCGATATTTCGCTCTTGCTTTTACCGGCATGTTCCGACAACTGTTTGTACATACGTGCGGGTATGACAAACGTCCGTGTGGCTTTTGATATTGCTTTTTCCATAATTATCATTCAATTTGCTGCAAAACTACAAACTATCTGTATAAACAACAAACCTTATTTAGTCTATCTTTGCATCCGAAATTAGAGAACGTTAAATCAATCTGAATGACACACCTTATGGAAAAAGAGAATCGCACGTTTGCAACAGGCTTTAAGTGGAGCACTGAAGTCATCATCCTTACATCGTTCACGTTTGTGGTGATACTTGGAGTTATCGCATCGTTTTATCCGCAATGGCCGGCGGGCATGTTGTGGATGAAATACCTCATCGTCATGATAGTCTTGTCGATAGTGGTCATCCCCGCCGCATACTGCCCCATGCGCTTGAGTGTGGATGACGAGAGAATAGTGCTGAAAAGGGTTGTGGGGAAGCTGGAAATAAAGCTGACGGAGGTGCGCTCAATTACTGTTGCGTCTAAAAAAGACATCAGCGGTTCAATCAGAACCTTCGGCAGCGGGGGACTGTATGGCTTTCTTGGCCATTTCTACAACAAGAAGTTGGGACATTATATCATGTATGCCACCGACAGGCGCAGCTTGGTATACATCCGAACGGCTAAAGGCAAGTACATCTTCAGTACTCCCCAGCCTCAGGCGTTCGTGGACGCGACGAACGGAAAGCTGCAGGCGCTTCCTAAACGCGCTTGATGGTTACTACTTCAACAGGTTTTCTGACTTGACCCGAATAGAACTCAATAGATTAAAAAGCGGTAGACTTTCGCAGAGTGGATGCGTATTATTGCTACTTTTGCAGAAGTAATTGAAACACAAAATAAAATAGTATGAAAAAGACAATTGTTTTGTTAGCTATGATATTAATAGCTTTAACTGCATCCGCTCAAACAAGTTGGTTTGATGATGTAGAAAGTGACAGTACAACGGTACAAAGCGGCAGTGTCGCTGCTTACAAACTTTTCAAGACTGAGAATATATGGACATTTATTAAGTTGAATACGCGGAATGGCGTAATGGAACAAGTACAATTCTCATTTGATGATGAAAAACGGTTTGAAACATATTTAAACCTTATACCACTCGTTATCAAGAGCGAAGAAGTTAATGGGCGGTTTACCCTTTATCCGACTCAGAATGTCTACAATTTCATTTTGCTCGACCAAATTGACGGAAGAACATTTCAAGTACAATGGTCACATGAACCTGAAAAGAGAGCTGTTGTACCAATTTCATCAGAATGGTGATGGGAACTGATAATTATTGTGATAGAGCGCATTGCAGAGAATACGTTTAAGAACGAATAGCATTGATGTTGACGATGTTCCCATTCGTATCAAGAGTATTAGGGTAAGTTATCATAGCTATTATTAGTTTTGTCGAACAGACGTTAATACA
The DNA here is from genome assembly GCA_031262085.1 of Prevotellaceae bacterium. GTDB lineage: Bacteria > Bacteroidota > Bacteroidia > Bacteroidales > Bacteroidaceae > Bacteroides. The sequence goes on along the minus strand of JAISIN010000117.1, from coordinate 5,761 downwards.
CCATCCATAAAATGTATCTCCAAGTCTGAGATATAGTTATTTTTTAATTTGTAACCCCAATCTTCAAATGTTCCAAATCCATGCGAACGTAAATCTACACTACTTGGCTTACCTACGAGCATACGTACAGAATCTTTCGGCATACCAATCCGCAAAGTAACATTTCCTTTTCTCCCATTTACCTCGACATATTGCGCTTCGACAGGTAAGCTTTCGTTGTCAGCAGGAGCAACCTTGAGATATACGACATAGAGAATTAATAGGACGAATGCAGCTCCTGTGATAAAAGCGCATCCTAATTTGAGACATGATTTCATAATTATTCGATTTTGAGTTTGTGTATATTAATAAGTTTAGACAAAGGTAGGAAAGTTTTATTACTTATATCTACTTTCATAAGAAAATAGAATTGTTAGTATCTGCATTCCATAGACTTGGGAGGTATCAATCTCTTTCTTTGTAATCTCCCTTGCTACTCCTATTTGAATATCTCTTGCCACTCCAGCTGCAGCTCGTCGGCAAGATATTCAAATCTTTCGTTCCTCCTTCATAGTTTTTACTCGTTGAGCAGGACTTGCACGATGCGTTCGGCGGTGCGGCCATCCCAACGGTCGGGTAGGGTGGTGTGCTTCCAGTCGCCGTGCAGCAGGGCGTGCAGGGCGGTGGAGAGTTCGGCGGCATTTTCGTTCACCAGCACATTGGTGCCCACGCGCCACGTCTCGGGATGCTCGGCGTAGGGGTTGAGGCTGATGCAGGGGACGTCGAGGAAGGTGGCTTCTTCGGCGATGTTGCCCGAGTCGGTGATGATGCCTTTGGCGTGGTTAATGAGGTAGCCGAAGTTGAGGTAGCTCTGCGGCGGCATGAGGTGGAGGTTGTCGGCTTTCGGGGCGAGGGCTTGGACGGCGTTCTGCACGTAGGTGTGCATGGGGGCGATGATGGGCATGCCTTCGCTGCCGCGGACGAGGGTGGTGAGGAGGTCGGTCAGCGTGGACTTGCGGACCAAGAGGTCGCGGCGGTTGAGGGTGAGCAGCAGATAGCCTTTGTCGCGCAGGCCCAGTGAGTCGAACCATGCGGGCTTGAGCAGCCGGTGGCGGTTGTAGCGGATAGTATCGATGAGGATGTTGCCGACGTAGTGGATGTATTCGGGTATCATGCCTTCCTGGTTGAGGTTGCGGTTGGCCACCATGCCGGCGGTGAAGAGATAGTCGGAGATGGCGTCGACGATGGTGCGGTTGACTTCGCGCGGCATGTTCATGTCGAACGAGCGGGTGCCGGCAATGAGGTGGGCGACCTTCAGCCCGCGCTTCTTGGCCACGATGGCGCAGCTCATGGTGGCGGTCATGTCGTCGACCACCATCACCACTTGTGCGGGGTGGCGGTCCAGCTCTTGCTCGAAGGCGAGCATGATGTCGGCGGCCACTTGCGAATGTTGGTGTCCTTCCACGCCGAGGTAGCCGTCGGGCTGGTTGATGTCGAGGTCGGCAAAGAGGGTGGGGTCTAAGCTGGCGTCGTCGGCGCGCCCGGTGTAGAGCAGTCGGTAGGAGATGTCTTTGCCTGCTTCGTGCGCGGCGTTGATGGCGCGGATGATAGGCGCTATCTTCATGAAATTGGGGCGTGCGCCCGCCACAAGAGTTATTTTCATTGTTTGGCGTTAAGTTGTCAGGCCGCAAAAGTAGTAATAATAGTTAGGAGCTACAAGCAGCGGGTGCTGCCGATAGCTCCTGACTATGTTTCGATTATCGTCTCTGCTTCAGCGACTTCAGCACGGGGATGAACACCAGCGCTGCCGAGATAAGCAGGGTCATGATGACGGGTCCGTCGATGCGCGGCACGGAGACCAGCACGATGTAGCACAGTGCCAGCCACAGCAACACGATGAATACGGACTGCGTGCGTGAGAGGGGTCGTTTCATCCTTTTACTTGATGCCGAGCTTCTTCAGTATCTCTTTCGGCACGGCGTTTTTGTTGACGAGGATGTTGATGGTCTTATAGGCCACGAAGGCTTTCGAGGCGTACCAAATGCCTTTGTACTTGCTGTTGGTACCCCACGAGTTTTTCACCATATAATACTCCTTGCCGTTTTGGTCTTTGGCGATGCCGTAAATCAACATGCCGTGGTCGTCGGTGGTTTCCCAGTCGTCGTAGCCCAGCTGGCGCATCTCTTGTGTGATGTTCAGTTCGGGCATCGGGCGCGAAGTCAGTTCGGTGCGGCGGTCGGCGGCGGTCATGCCTGTCCAGCGTGCCATGTCCGACCCCGACAGCTCGGCGGCGCGTTCGGCGTCGGGCACTACGGCGATACCGTTGCGCGTAAATCCTGTCTCGCTCACGTCGCTGCCCCATGCCACGGTGTAACCGTTGTTGATGGCATAGTCGAACACCTGCATAAACTCGTCGAGCGGCAGGTTATACGACAGGGCGTTGCGCCAGTTGTCGGGGATTTCGATGGAGAACTGTGTGTAGAACGGATGGTGTGTGAACGAGGTCAGCGAGATGTAGTCGTCGGGGTTCAGTCCCAAGCTGGCGGCGAACGTCATCGGCGTGTACTGCTTGCCGTTGTAGGTGAAGTTCTCGGGATACTTGCCCAGGTAGGTGTCGTAGATAGCGCTGAGTCCTTTTTGCCAGATGGTCGATAGCTTGCTCTGCTTGCCTTTGGCGATGGCGTCGACGTAGGCACCGGCCGTAGCGTCTATCTCGGTGTGCACGGGCAGCGTGTCGCCATACATCACGCCGGCAGGCATCAGGTTGTCGGGCACGAAGCCGTAGTTCTTCAGACAGTACATCACGTCGTAGAAGCTGCCGCCGGGTGCGAAGGAACTTCCGCCGTGCAGACGCACGTAGTTGGTGGCACGGTCTATCATTGTGTGGTGCACCACGAACATCTCGGAGAAGTCGTATTCACCTTTATTCATGCGCAGCAACTCGCTCTCTAAGAAGCCTATGCCCGAGAAACTCCAGCACGTGCTGGAACGGTTTTGGTTTTTCACCGGGGTGATGGGGTTTTCTTTTACGGTAGTGAAGGTAAAGCCTTCCGCAGGCTGTGTGCTTTGTGCAACTACGCTCAGACTAATTAGTCCCAGTGCGGCAAAGAGAAATGTTTTTTTCATTGGTCTTGTTATGAATGAATGGTTAATAAAGAATGGTTTCATAGGCCACAAAGGTAACGGTTTCTTTCTTATTCATTCATTCTATATTCTGTTTATTTTAGCCAGCAACTGCTGTGCCCACGTGGTTTCTTCCTTCGTCCACGCTTCATCGCCGCCCTCTTTCAGACGCATGTCGAGCAGCGACAGATACTCTTCCAGCGCGTGTGCCGCCTGCAACTGCTTGTTCATGCGCAGCAACAACAAGATTTCTTGCTTGTTGATGTCGAGGTTGGCCACGTTGCCGCCCAGCACCTTGGCTTTCTCGAGCAGCGCCATGCACTCGTCGTTCACCTCGGCGGTGTTGTCCAAGGCCATCTTCGCCTTCACCAGCACCACGTAGTCGTGGTCGGAGGGGAACTTGTTGTCGATGTTCTTCTGCGCCAGCTCGATGGCAGCCTTGTACTGCTTCTCTTCGAGGCTTCCCAATGCGTTTGACGACACGATGTCGGTCATGGCACGCAGGTAGGCACGGCTCTTCAGCTCCTTCTCCGGCTGCGGCAACTGCTTGATGCGCGCCCGCAGGCGCTCGGCCGACTCGTAGCGCGCCAGCTTGTCGCGCGTGCCGCGCGCCACATAGAACCACGTGATTTTACTGAGTGCCGACGACAGCGCCTCGGGCTTCATCTGCTTGAACGCCAGCCAGTCGCACGCAATGCGGTCGGCAGTCACGTCTTGTTTCTCGTTGTAGCTCAGGCCCAGGAAGTCGATTGCTTTCGCGCTGAGCAACACGCTCACGGCGCCCACGGCAGCCACCGTGCCCACCGCCGTCGAGCCGAGGTCGTCGTAATAATAGCCGCTGTCGAGCATCCCTTCGGCAAAGCCGGTCAGGAACGCGCCCCAAAAGTGGGAGCGGTTGTTGCGGCTGATGGAACGGCGGATGTTGTCGATGGGGTCATCCATGACGTAGTGCGCCAGCTCGTTCGACATGATGGCTGCCAGCTCTTCGTCCGAGTCGAGCAGTGCCAACATGCCCGTGCTCACTATCATGCTGCCGTTGGTCAGCATGTAGGCTTCGGGGTCGAGTGCCTGCACCACGCGCACGTTCAGCGCTTCGTGCCGCTTGCTGTCTTTGATGCCCGTAATGATTTTGGCAAAGATGTTTTGCACGTATGAATTGACGAAGTCGTCCTTGCAGAGGAAGGTGTCTATCTGCTCCAGATACTTGCGGCACTCCTCGTTGGCCTCCTGCCGCAGGTTGTTGCGATAGCCTTTCTTGAAGAAGTATTCATAGATGCGTTCGTTCAGGTAGACCTGCTGCCAAAACTCCGTGTCGCTTTCGGCCGGCGCCAGCGTCACGTAGCGGCTGAACTCTTTCGGTGTCAGCCCGTACTGTATGTGGCCGATATTAATAATGTATTGGATATATCCTCTCGTGGTGCCGTCGTCATAGGCTTCCACCACTTGGCTGACAATCAGCGGTTCCCCTTTGGGATAGCTTTGATAGGTTTGTTTCAGTTCCCCTTTCAGTGTCAGCAGTCCGCTGATGTCTCTCGGTTTTGCTGCAAAAATAGCAACGGTGCACAGCAGCATGATGATGACAGTAGTAACTTTTTTCATATACGTATAGCTTTAAAGATTGTTTTCATGCAACAAAAATAGGAAGAAGGTTTTCCCTTCTTCCTATTAAAATTCCTAAAAAGCATTAGGGATTTCCCTAAAAGATGCTTTTCTCTGTCTGCGTGCCTGCGACTACTGTTTCTTTTTGCGGTCGCCGTAACGGCTCATAAACTTGTCGACGCGGCCGGCGGTATCGACCAACTTCGACTTGCCGGTGTAGAACGGGTGCGAAGTGTTCGAGATTTCGAGTTTCACCAGCGGATAAGTCTCGCCTTCAAATTCGATGGTCTCTTTGGTGTTGACCGTCGAGCGCGACAGAAACATATCGCCGTTCGACATATCCTTGAACACTACCGGGCGGTAGTTTGCGGGATGAATACCTTCTTTCATTGCTATTCTTGTTTTATAATTTATTATATCGGTTTACTGTTTTGGTAATAAACAGTGTGTAATGGTCTGCTTTTTTCAGGCGGCAAAGATAAAGCATTTATCTGAAGCAGAAAAAGTTTTGCCCTCGTTTTTTCGTTCCCTCGTGTGAAAACCCCCGTTCGCCTTGCGCCGAACGGCCGTAGAAGCCGCGCGCAAGGATGTGGTTTTTTAAGTATCATTCTTGTTAAGCCGGGCATAGCTTCTTCATGCGCTTGGTATGAACAAGTTATAATCCGTACTGTCGTGCGGCTTACCGTCTGACGAGGGTTGGACGACCGTCTAACGTTGGTGCGACGACCGTCTGACCTTGGTTGGACGATCGTCTGACGTTGGTCAGACGGTAAGACTTGTGATAGCTCTTCCGAGAAACCGTTAATGCTTTCCCCATCAATACATTATAGCTTTTTCACCAGCCCTAAAAGGCCGTGTATCCGCATGGTGTAATAAGCGCCTCCCCTCTTCTTTGAGGGGAGGTGTCCCGTAGGGACGGAGGGGTTATGCGAGGGTGCGGTGGCAGAGGAGGGCGGCTGCGGCATCGGGAAGGCAGCGCAGGTGGTAGGTGGGGATGTGGGCGGCCAAGTGCTTGGCGCTCTCCATCACGCCGTGGTATATCTGCGGCTCTTCGCGCAGG
>JAISIN010000062.1 GCA_031262085.1 Prevotellaceae bacterium | reverse complement strand
CTGAGCCGTTCCATAGGCAGCCTGCTCACCAACAACTTCTTCAGCGTGACCGATACGCCAAACGGAGCGGACGTGACGGTGACCACAGAGACCCGGATTCGTCTTGGGCGAACAGTGCCCGGAGAGCTGTACAACTTCAAAGAGTATTTTGCCTCGGTCAATATCAAGATGACCGACAACCGCACCCGGCAAATTGTGCTCAACTACAGCGTGAACGACCTCCGCACCTTGGTGCCCGAGAATAAATCCGACGCACAGGCGCAAAGCATGGCAACGCGCGAACTCCTCAAACGGATACAACGTGAACTGCCTGCCAAGCTGAAAGCCGTCACCATCGACCGAACCGGCGAGTTGCCACCCTACGAGGCACCTCTCCCCGAGCCGCCTGTTTCCACGCCGCCGCCCCCCGAGCCGGTAGTAGCCGCTCCGCCCGTCGTGGTTCCGGTGCCTGTGGTTGTCCCCGTATCGCCCTCGCCGCCCCAACCCGCTGTTCGTCCCAAACCGTCGCCCGTGCAGGGAGAGCTGACCGACGGCATCTTTGTGCAGTTTGACCGACTGACCACCATGAACGATAAGAGCCGCCTGCATTTTAAGGTCATCAACCGTCGCACCGACGACTTCAAACTACGGATGTACGTCTACGCTCAAACGGTAGTCAACGGAAGCGGTGCCGAGATGAAAGTATCGCTCATACGCATCGGTTCGCAAGAAGGAAGCTACTCGGTCGAAGCACTGATTGTGCCCAATGTCCCCACCGAACTGATTGTCGAAGTGGAGAAGCTCCGATCTGTCGCACTCTTTGAAATGGTCGACAAGGAGCGGCATATCCTCAAGCTACGCAATCTCAAATAACCCTTTATATTAACTTTTCAAACAGTAGAACAATGAAGTCATTTTATTACCTTCTTGCCCTTGTTGGCATCGTCGTGCTGACGGGCTGTGGCGGCAGCAAATCGGCAGTCGCCCAAAACGTAGAGATAGACATAGACGTTCCCTGTTCGGGACCGGAGTTTCAGACCAACAAGGAGTACTTCCGCGCCAGCGCCATGGGACTCTCCACCGACATGGCCACCGCCAAGAAGAAAGCCAACATCACCGCCCGAAGCGAGATAGCCGGAGCCATTAGCTCCCGTCTTAAGGTGGTGACCGACAACTACGCTTCCTCTTATCAGAGAGGTGAGCAGGAAGAGGCAAAGAGCCGCTTCCAAGAGTTAGCGCGCAGCGTGGTCGACCAGCAATTGGAGGGCGTGCGCGTCATTTGCGAGAAGACCCGCAAAGACACCACCAGCGGAAACTACAAGGTCTACGTGTCGCTGGAGTTAAGCGGCAAAGATATTATGGAGGCAATGACCGCTCGCATCAAGAGCGACGATAAGTTGCGCATTGACTTCGAGTGCGAGAAGTTCGAGAAGGTCTTTGAAGAAGAGATGGCAAAAGCTGCCCAATAGAAAGAATTGTCCCAAGAGATGATGATGCGGAAGAATCTTTGAACACTCCTCTTTGCCTTATCGGCGGCATGGTTTTCGCAACCGTGCCGCCCGATTCGTTGCACGTCGTTACCCACATTGTACGAATCATTCTGGACAGCCTATATGACATCGCTCGTCGACCATCTGCTGTCACACTCGTACAACGCCTCACACATGCAACAAGTCACCGACCACTATTCCGGCTCCGGCTTTACCGGTCATGAGCTGAGTCGCGAACGGGTGAACACGCACGTTAAGCTGCTGCCATACGCTGAGGCGATCGAACGCAACCGGCTTTTCACCCATTGGAAGATTGTAGAATATTAGTTATAGACGATTATGAAACGAAAACTATCTCTGCTGATAGCAGCACTCATCGCCCCCTCCCTGCTACTTGCCCAAGTAGATATAGATAAGGAGATGGAAGAGTTCGACGACTTCGTGAAGCAGCAACAACAGGAATTTCGCCACTTCGTAGACGAACAGAACAAGGAGTTTGCCCGCTTTCTGGAAGAGACATGGAAAGAATATGGTCTTCAAAAAGCCGTAGCGCCTCCCAAAGAGCCAAAGCCGGTCAAACCTCTTCGCGTCGACATCAACAAGCCCCGACCGAAGCCGCGCCGGATAAAGGTGGGTTCACTGATCAAAACACCCACCCCGATAGTGGTAACACCCACCCCGCCCTTTGCCGAATCAAAACAGAAAACACCTACTCCGGTAATGAAAGGCAGTAAAGCGCCTACTACACCGCTATTGCCCGTCACGCGTCCCGTCACACCAATCTCCAGTCCCGACAACCCTATCATCGCAGAGAACATGGATGCCCGCAAAAGACGAAATGCGGTGGAATTTACGTTCTACGGCATTCCCTGCGCGGTAGATGCTTCGCTAAAGAACAAACTCCGTCTCAAAGGTGTCAAAGAGAAAGAGGTAGCCGCCGGTTGGGAGAAACTTGCAGATGCCAACTACCAAGCACTGATAAATGACTGTCTCGCTCTCAAAGCCGAACATGGATTGAACGATTACGGCTATATCCTGCTCACACGCAAGGTAGCCGCCGAACTGTGTGGCGCCGATCGAAACAACGAAGCCACGCTACTGCAAATGTTCATCGCCTGTCAGTCGGGCTACAAGACCAAGATAGCGCGTACCGACCAAGACCTCGTATTCCTCTACGCCCCCGAAGAGAAAGTGTACTCTACCACTTTCATTACTATAGACGGTCAGCCGTACTACCTACAAGATTCCAGAAGGATAGAGACCGCAAGCCTCTATACCTATAAGCATGACTTCGGTAATGCTACCCACAAGGTGGAACTTAGCTTACAGACAGTCCCATCAGGCAGCGTCGCCACAGTGACACGCACATACCAATCTAAGAAGTATCCGCAAGCTCGGGTACAATCGGTTGTCTCCACCGGTCTAATTGAATTCTACAAGGATTATGCCGCCTGCGACGTGCCGATCTATGCCCGTACCCCCGCCAGCACACAGCTACAAGCCACCCTCATGGTCCAATTGCGTCCCATCATACAAGGAAAGAAAGCCGACGAGGTCGCCAACATATTGATAAACTTTGTACAGACAGCTTTCGAGTACGCCACCGACAACGAACAGTTCGGTTATGAGAAACCTTTCTTTGTAGACGAGATTTTCTTCTACCCCTATAGTGACTGCGAAGACCGTTCCATTCTTTTCGCCTACCTCGTGCGCAACCTGCTGAATTTAGATGTCGTACTTCTCCGCTATCCCGGGCACATGGCAACCGCAGTCTGTTTTCCGGAACCTGTAGAGGGAGACTACTTTATCATCGAAGGGAAACAATACACCGTGTGCGACCCCACTTTCATAAATGCTTCCATTGGCGAGACTATGACCACCTACCAAAACGTATCCCCCGAGGTGATTAGATACTAACCCGCGCCGTCAATCCTTTAAACACCCAATGGGTACCACATAAACCCCATCCTGTCGGCGATACGCAAAGTCGCCGACAGCCGTCAGTACCAGTAGGAATGCGGGGGCTTTCATCCGTTCGGTATCGATCTGCGAAGAGAGAGTTTTGAGGGTGACGACAGCCTCCTCAATCAGTTTTTCGCCTCCCAGCTTTATCTCTATCAAGCCGTAAGAGCCGTTGCGCAGATGTACCACGGCATCACATTCCAATCCCGACTTATCCCTATAATGATACACTTCTCCGTCCAACGCCCCGGCAAATACACGCAAATCGCGGACACAAAGCGTTTCAAACAGCAATCCGAAGCTGTTCAGGTCGTTCATCAAATCTTCCGGTCCCAAGCCCAAGGCGGCTGTGGCAATGCTCGGGTCGATAAAATATCGGGTGTTGGAGGTGCGGATGGCGCTCTTTGAACGCAAATTGGGATTCCATGCCTCCATCTCTTCTATCACAAAGATTTTCTTCAGCGCATGAATATAGGTGTTGATGGTCTCCTCTTTGAGTTCATGGGTATCATTTGCCAATAAGTCCTGCCGGATGACGCTCAGGCTGGCTTGCGAACCTTGGTGTCGGGCATAGCTGCGCATCAGTCGCTTGACGCGCTCCGGTCGGCGATTCACCCCGTCCACCCGACTGATGTCTTGTTTTACCACTGCGTCGTAATAGTGGCGGGCTTGATCCAATGCTACGTTTCTGTCCGTCATGTCGACGGCCTGCGGCCATCCGCCGCGGCAAATAAGGAATGCGATCTCTTTCAGCGACAAATCATTGGTTGCCGTGATTCGATCGGGGTGAGCGAACAGTTGTTGTAGGCTGACCCGTCCGTTTGATTCTCCGGATTCCCAAAGCGTCATCGGTCGCATGGTCAGCCAGGCAAACCGTCCGGTACCGGTATGTACGATCTCTTTCGTATCTGCCGGAACAGCAGACCTTGTCAAGATAAAATGCCCTACTCCTTTGCGGTGGTCTACGGCAAATCTCACGGCATCCCATAGCTTGGGCGCCACTTGCCATTCGTCTATCAGGTGCGGAATCTCCCCATCCAAGAGTGCATCGGGGTCGATCTCCGCCAGTTGCAGATACGAATGCTTTTTCTTGTTGTCTGCCATGTAGACAACGCTTTTTGCATGTTGTTCGGCTGTGGTGGTCTTGCCGCACCATTTAGGTCCCTCAATCAACACCGCGCCTTGTCCCGCCAACTTTCTGACAAGCATGGCATCGGCTATTCGAATTCTATATTTATCACTCATATTCATTGCTTTAAGAATGGCGCAAAGATATATATAAATATCCAAATCGAGTGTTTGGCGCGAAATCAATCGGGCATTTGGCGTGAAATCAATCGGGTATTTGGCGTGAATACAAATTACGCATCAGCCGACGCCGTTCATCTTGCCTATCTTTTGTGCCTATTTTCCATGGTTCAGCCCGAAATGCTAATCGCATTAGATTTGATGCGGTTGCCCTGGTTGTAATGGAATTAGCGCCGCGACGATTTTCCCGCTTTGTCATAAGCACAAACGGCAATGTTTATTCCGCCATTTATTCCGCCAACTTCATTAGTACGACCCAATGTCCACTATTTGCTAATCCGACATATTTCGCTATTCCTAATTGTTGAAGCTGGTGCATGTCCCGTAAGATGGTTTTCCTATGTACACCCAATGTTTCAGACACTTCTTTCATTGTTATGTCCGGGTTTAATGATAATAGTACTAAAATATCGCGCTGCCTTTTGGATAGTTTCTCTGCAATATCATGGGACATTGTGGGACATTGTGGGACATTGTGGGACATTTCTGGTGACATTGTGGTGACATCTTCCGCAACATCCGGCAAAGTCAGCGTTAAGTTCACCACCTGCAAATCTTGTCGTTCTACCAATTCGGGCTTTACCCAATGCTCATCTCGCCAAACTTTCAGGATGCTTGGAAACCCCGACCCGATATTCTCGCCATAACCTATCATGCGCAGCATATTCTGCATATATGGATTGCGGGCGCGTGAAGACTCACCTTCATAGATTGCCTCTACCGGAAGTTTTAAGATACCCGGGTTGGAAAAGAAGAAGCCGTTGTCTCGCTTTTCGATTCGCAAGATGCCTGTAATCATCAGGTCGGCATGGATGATGCTGTTGGTAAATGCTTCTCGTACCGCTTTATGTACGGGAGTATCATCAATCCGTCGCATCCCTTCCAATCGAAATGGACGCTTGAGGTCGAACGTGAGTTTGGGTAATACGATGCGGATAAAGTTGAAGAGATTGTTTTCCCACCGTCCGTCATAAGTAAGGCGGTCGCTATAACGACTGTCGCCGATGAGATGCGTCATGTCAAGATAATCCATACGGAAGTTGGAGAAGCGTTCGCGAATGGGTAACCCTTTGCCAAACATCATCAGCCCTGCCATAGTTAGTCCTTCCTCCCCTGTTTTGCGGTCAACCTTATAGCCACCCATATTCTGTAGAAACTCCTTGTCGTCAGATTCGCTCCACACATGTTCCAAATTGGTATCGTTGAATATCTGTCGGTAGCCTCGTAGCGTGTTCGCGTCAATGTCGCTCATTGTGTAGCCTTCCAGCAATATGCCGTCGTTCCCATCGTCACTCGAATCTCGGAACATCGCTTTCAACTCAGATTCCGTGCTGTGATAATCGCCTTCGTGGTTCCTTTTGAACGTTCCCTTTAGCGGATTCTCATTGATGTAGATGGGCTTGTCTGCATAGTTAGCTCTGGGGACACGAATGCAAATCACCGTCTTCCCGTCAATGTCAATCACGTCCACATCATCGTCGGTCATGATATTGCGGTTTACTTTGTTGCTGTTGATGGTATCCCAAAACTCTTTCAATA
>JAISIN010000038.1 GCA_031262085.1 Prevotellaceae bacterium | reverse complement strand
AAAACAAACCCGGCGTCCCCGGGGGTTACCCCCCGCGACCCACGCCCGTTCGCCGGGCTACAACGGGCGGTTGGCGGCGCGGAAACCCACGGTTGGACGCCGATTATGAACTGACCTTGGCGTTTATTTTACTACGAGAATAAGCAAGATCGACCTTTACTTGATCTTATACGCTCCCATGAAGCTACCGTGACGGACATAGAGCACTCCATTGTCGATAACCGGATGCGCCCAGTGCGGTCCTTCACCTTTGGTGATGCGGAATTCGCTTATCACATCGAGCTTTTCGGGTGTAGCCCGTACCAGCGCTACGGTGCCGCGTCGTTCTTCGTAGAGGTAGAGCATGCCGTCGGCATAGATGATAGCTCCTTTGCTTTTGCCCGTCCACGCGGTATCGTAGAGCGATTTACCCGTCTTTTCGTCTACTGCCATCCAGTTTCCGGCGTTGTTGCCTTTCCACCCCGAGCCGTAGAATACGCCGTCCACCAACACATACCCACCCACATGGGTATCCAAATCGGGATTGCTCCATTTGGCGGTAACAGCCGTGCCATCGTTGTTCAGTTGCAGCAGGTGGCTACCCATATCATACCCTTCGGAAAAGAAGATGCAGCCATTGTGATAAATAGGCGTATTGGGCGAAATCTTTTCCGACATTTGTCCTTCGGTGGGTCGTCCCCAGTTGTCGAATGCCCATTCGATAGCTCCCGTATCGACATTCACGCCAATAACCGCTTTGCCTGTAATGGTTACGATCTGCTTCTTGCCGTTGTGGTTAATGAGCAGCGGCGAGGTATAGTTGGTTGGCTCGTGCCGTGTCGGGCTTTTCCAAACCGTCTTTCCGGTGGCAGCATCGAGCGCCACCACGGTGGTCATATCGCCACCCGGACAGAATATCACCTTATTGTCGAACACCAACGGTCCTTCCGAGATGCCCCATCGTCCGGTCTTGCGTCCGAAGACAGCTACCCCGTCGACCTTCCATACGGTGCTTCCGTCGGCGGTGTTGAGGCATACTACCGTGCCATTACCGGTGGTGACATAAGCCTTATCGCCCACGATGGTAGGGGTGGTACGTGTTTCGGGGTACGATTCCTTCCACGGCGTACCGTAGGCTACGGTGTAGAGCAGCTTGCCGTCGGTGGTGAAGGCAGAGAATGTTTCCTGCGTTTCATCCTCGTTCATGCCGGTGATGTAGAGGCGGTTGCCTACGATGGTCGGGCTGGAGTATCCCTTACCGATCTCGACCGTTTCCCACAGCAGTTGAGGACCGGCTTCGGGCCATACCTTCAGCAATCCCTTGTCGGGATAGATTCCGTCGCGTAGCGGACCTCTCCATCCGTGTTGTGTTTGGGCAGAGAGGGTCATTGCCGAGCCTCCGACGATGGTCAGGGCGGCAAGCAGCAGTTTGATGTGAGCCATTGATTTCATGATGAGTTACGTTTTATGTTAGTATAAATGGATTCTAAACGGGTAGCCATCGCCTGCGGATGATAGCGTTCGGCAGCCAGTCGGCGCGCCTCGGCGGCGTAAGGAGCAGGGCGGGGCATGGAGCGTCTGCCGAAGAATTTCTGCTCCACATAGTAGGTGGTGGCAGGGAAGAACAGCGGGGTATCGGCGCGAAACGACGGCTGGGTGAGAGGCAGATAGAGGGGCATGACGGTGACCTCATGACCAGCCTTTCGGAGGGCAGTAGCCTGCAGGTTGTCGCGAAAGCAGTTACCGCAGTAAAACGAATCGCCCGAACCGGGAATGATAAACAGCACCTTCATCTGTCGGCAGCAGGGTTAGAGATGAGTGATGCCTTGAGTGCTCCGTCGACCGACCGACGCACGAACCACAGGGCACAGTACACCAGCAGAGCAACGAAGGCGGCAACCAGCAACCATAGCCACGTGCCGATATTTGCCAGCCCGAAGCTGACACTTGCCAGCGCACAGAGCACGCCGGTGCCGATGGCTGCCATCGGCACCAACAGATTCTCGCGATAGAGGATCGCGGCAATGCGGCGGTCGGCAAAGCCCAGCGTGCGATAGAGCGCTATCTCGCGGTTGCACATCGCGAGGTTCTTACGTACCACGATGACAAAAGCAACTATACCCAGTAGCAATCCCAGTCCGCCCAGCGTAAGGAAGATGGTGAGATAGGTATCGGTCACGCTATTGAACTGTCGCAGCCGTTCATTGGTAGGAGTAACCAATACGCCGTATTCGTTCAACGCCTGCTCCAACAGGTTCTGTACGAAGGTGCGTTCGCTCTCCTTGAGTTTGAACAGGAGCACTTCGCTGCCGGTAATCTCCTTCCAGCAACGCGCAAAGTGGTCGCGGTTCATCAGGATGTTGCCTTGAAAGATGGTGTTGGGCAGCGTACCTGCCAAGCGGACGGCGATGCGTTTGCCGCCATCGCCCGTATAGTAAAGGGTATCGCCTAAGCTGCGCCCGAGTATCCAAGTGAGCACGGTGGCATCGACCAAAGCGGGATAAACCGAATCGGTGGGGGCGAGCGCCGTGCGCAAGGGAGCGAATAGCTCATCGGCATCGGCATCTACTCCCAGCACGGTAGGGGTACTCACCTTATTCAGATTGAGACAGCTGGCTTCATCGGCAGTGTAGCGGAGGCATTGCAGGATGCTCACGTCGGCAGGGAGGTCTGAGAGCGAGAGCTTGGCGCGTCCTTCGGGAGTGTCGAGGTTGTGATAGATGGGCACACTGCTCTCGCACCACAGCGCGTAGCCTGCCGTAGCGGTGCGCAGTTGGTTGCTGTCGGAGAAACCTTGGCGGTGAAGTCCCACGGTGAAGACAATGAAGACGCCCAGCGTCAGCGCCCAGAAGGAGCGAAGGGCTTGACGACGATTAAGACGCAGACCGGCAAAGGAGAGGGTGCGCAGGGTGAGAAGCGGAGGGGTATCCGCCTTCAGATGCGACCTGCGTCCGGACGGCAGGGTGTTTCCCCGTGCATGCCGTTCGTGCCCGGCAACCACGCGCCACAGCACAAGCAGCGAGACGAGAGCGCCGGTTGCCATCCCGACGAGCATGGTTATCCAAGTGGGGTGGGCGACGAAACCGTCGGTATGTGTAGCTCCTTGCCATACGTTGCCCAGCAACCACATCACCAGCGTGGTGTAGGCGATGCCTGCCGCTACGCCGAGTAGCGAGGCAAACAGCACACGGGGCATGGCTTCGCGCCACAGCAGGGCGGTGATGCGGCGTCGGGTGTAGCCCAACGCGGCAAGCAGGGCAAACTCATCGCGCCGCTTGTAGCACATTTCCGACAGCGGAATGGTCAGTAGCAACAGCGCGGCTACGATAATGAAGCATCCCAAAGCAAGAAACAGCCCGCCGAAATCCACTCCGTTGCGCGCAGCATAGAGGGCGGCTTGTCGGGGGTGAATCAGGGTCAACCCAAACATCGCGGGCTGCAACCGGTCGAGGTGGGGGATGGTGTCGGCTACCCGCACGGCGGTGGCATTGCCGTAGACATTGCTCCAGCGCGGAGCAGCAGTATTGTAGGCTATCAGGGCTTTGGGCGTGGCGCGGAAGGTTTCCCAGTAACGTTCGTCTTCGGGAGTGATGCGCAGCAGGTCGATGGGCAGGTCGCTGCTCCAATCGGTACATCGGGTGGCATCGGTCATGCCGGGAAAACGGGCGGTGAGGGTGGTGTCGGCTTGCAGGGCGGCAATCGGAACGATGCGACGAACGCGGAGCGTGAGGGTATCGGTATGCAGGGTCTTGAGGCGGCTGGCAACGAAGTAGGTCAGGGTGATACGGTCGCCCACAGCGGCATGCAACCGGCGGGCAGTGTAGTCGGTCAGGAGGATGTCGTCGGGGGCGAGCGGTTCACCGTCGAAGCGGTCGAGGGCGGTCACAAACGAATAAGGTACGTCGTGTCCGTCGTGTTCGAGGGTGTTGGCAAGGTAGGAAAAGAGGCGGTTGGCGTCGTGATTCTCTGCTACGATTTGCTGCGTCACCTCTGTCGGAAGAAAGAGGCGGTCGGTGGTGATTTCGCTGAAGCCGTTGCCCCGACCGACCGACAGTCCACCCCATTCGCCGTTCCATGCTGTGCGCAGGTCGGCATCGGTAAGCTGGCGGTCGGCAAGGAGCAGGTTGACTTTATCGCCGACGCCGAGCGCTTCTGCCAGCTCGGCGCGGTCGACAAAGATATTGAGAGGGAGTGTTTGTTCGTTCTTCAAGCTGAGATTACCGCCTTCGTCGATGTCGACCGGAGCACCGCGTTGCAGACGTAGCGAAGTGGTATATTGGTCGGTTACAAAGAGCGAGCCGGAGGGTATCAGCCCGGTGGCAGGCAGTCGCAGAACGAGGTCGGCGCGACGGTTACTGCCCGGCGTATCCAAACGGCGCGCCAACGGGTGATTGATGCGTGCCGTGCCTGCGTCCATGTGGAGGTCGTCGACACCCCATACGGTGACGGGGGTGAGACGACCGTCGTGCGACACGAAGCCGTTTACCAACAAAACGCTGCGGACGCGGGCGCCGGTGCGACGGGCAAGGGCAGCGCCCCATGACGCATCTACGAATCCTTCGCGGGCAAAGACAAGGCTCTGTGTGTTGCCTAAACGCTGGTCGACCCGCGCGGTGAGGGTGTGACGTACCGAATCGCCTACCATCAGACTGCCGGTTATCACGGCAGTGGTAATGAGGGCAGCCACCATAACCAACCGATAGTAGCGGTGGTAGTAGGTGGTGTTGCGGTGTGTCAGCAGGCGCAGGTTCATTGCAGCATGCCCTCCTGTAAGGTTACGGTGCGACGGGCTGCTGCCGCGGTGGCATCGGAGTGGGTCACCATGATGACGGTCGTTTCGAGGGTTTGGTTCAGCTCGCGCAACAGGGAGGCAATGCGGCGGGCGTTGTCGGCATCAAGCTGTCCGGTAGGCTCGTCGGCAAGCAACAGCAACGGACGCATCAGCAGGGCGCGGCAGACGGCAACGCGACTGGCTTCGCCACCCGACAGGGTATCGGGGTAGCGGTCGGCAAGCGGGTCGATATGGGTCAGTCCGAGCAGATAGCGGGCGTAAGCGATCTCCTCACCGGCGGGCTGCCGACGGGTAGCAAGCGCGGGAAGGAGGATGTTTTCCAACACGGTGAGCTGCGGCAACAACCGATGGTCTTGAAAGACAAAGCCTATCCGGCGGTTGCGCACCGCAGAGAGGTCGGCATCGGCAAGGGTCATCTCCTTATCGTCGAGCAGATAAACGCCGCCGTCGGGGCGCAGCAACGTGCCGAGTATCCGAAGTAGCGTGGTTTTTCCCGCACCGGAAGCACCGCGGATGGCAACAAAGTCGCCGCGCTTCACCGTCAGGTTTATGTCGCGCAACACCTCGTTTTGCCTGCCGGTACCGTCGGGGAACCGCTTGGCTATGTGTTGTAGCTGTATAAGAGACATCTGTTGTATGTTTAAAGTACCTTTATTCAAATAGCCGTCAACTGTCGGCAAAGCACAGCAGTGTGCCCTTCGCCGTCAGTACGAGGAAGTGTCCGCGAATAACGGCAGGCGAGCCAACGATCTGTTCGCCCGTGTCGTACTCCCACAGCAGGTGTCCGTCGGCTGCGTCGAGTATGGATACCACACCGGTTTTGGTACATACCAACAACCGGTCGCGACACACCACGGGCGAGCTTTCGCCGGTACTGCCCTTGAGCAGGTACTTCCAACTCACGCTGCCATTCTTGCGGTTGACGGCATACAAGTGGCGTTCGCCCGAGAAGAAGTAGAAGGTATTGTCGGATACGGCAGGCACGGCAACAAAAGATCCGTTCTCGTCGTTCTCGCTCACTATTTTGCGATGGCGGATAATCTTACCGTCCTCTATCAGCAGCTTGTAGATATTGCCGGTGTAGTCGCCCACGTAGCAGTAGTCGCCCATACCGGCAGGCGAAGCAGGCACGTAGGCGTCGAGCTTGAGCGAATCGGTGGGCAGCCCTGTAGAGCAGTCGATGATACGTATCCACGCATCACATCCGCCAAACACGACATGGTTGTGGCAGAGCGCAGCAGCACCGTTGAGGTAGTACCCCGACGGAAAGCGGTTGAGCAGTTGTCCGGTTTGCACATCCACACAGTACATAAAGTTGTCGTAACTGCCAAAGACCAAAGCGTCATGGTCGGCAAAGCGCATCCGGTTGGGCGAAGCGGAGATCTGCCCCTCGGTGGCATAGTTCCATAACGTATCGGCGCGGGTGAGCGACAAGGCGGTCAGCACACCGTCGATGCGTCCGATGTAGAGCGCCGAATCGTGAATCATGGGGGTGGCTTCGACCGTCGTGTGCAGGTCGTAGTCGAAAACGAGCTGTCCGGAGAGGTCGACGCCGCGTACCCGTCCGCGGCGGTCGCACCAATAGGTGGTACCCCCGTCGACAACGGGTGACGACACGGTGCGTATGTTGCTCAGGTAGCTCCACAACAACGTCGGCTGTTCGGGCAGCGGTGTGTCGGTGTATCCGCTCAACGAGGGGTCGCCGCGGAAGAGGTGCCAATCCATACTACCACTCCGTTCGAAACCATCGACCAAGGCGCAGGAGGCAGGCAGACCCGCCAACAGGCAGAGTATCACGAATAGAGGCAACAGATGGCGGAGTTTGTAGAGTGCACCCGTGGGACAGAGCGCTGCCAGTGCGGGGGAGATGTTCTTCCGACTCTCGACAGGCAGCTCTACCTGCATGCCAAAGCCACGGTCGCGGAAGGTAAAGCCGTCGTTGCTGTTGTACACGCACAACCCGCAACGGATGCACTTGGATGCCTCGTAACAGAGTTGCTGCTCGGGCAGCTGTTGACGTGCCATGACAGGCAGCGCCGACGAAGCTTCATAACGCGGGCGGCTGATGCCTAACTTACCGGCATAGAAACGCAACCGGCACTTGTCGCGACCGGCGCAAGCGCAGTGCAGACAACGCGAAGGGGTGACAACGGTAGCGGCAAGACGCGCTTTCTCTGCCGGGGTGAAGCGACCGAGACGGGATTGATAGGTTGAATGGGCCATTGACAATGGAGAATGGACAGTATCATGGCTATCGGGAAGGGCGATGAGGTCGCTGATGATGTGGCGTATCTCTACCGGACGGTCGACCGTGCCGCGTCGGCACGCTTTCTCGCAAGGAGCTTTGCAGGTGGTGTGACACGGTAATCCGGCGGGGATGAGACGACGGGCATCGTTGTACTTGCCGGTGTCGTAGCAACTCAACATCTCTTCTATATCCAATCCGTGCGGGCAGACGCGGGTGCAGGGAGCTTCACAGTCGGCACGATGGTCGCTCAGCAGCAACTCCAGCGAGAGGCGACGCACTTGCTGCACCTCGGCGCTTTCGGTGTCTATCTGCATACCTTCGGTGACAATGGTGGTACAGGCAGGAATAATTTGCCCGCCGGCTACGTTGCGCACGGCACACACCATACACGACGACCGGTGCCGCGCCGTGCCGTCGCCGTAGCATAGTGTGGGGATGTCGTATCCCGTGCGTTGCGCCGCTTGCAGCACAGTTTCGCCTGCTTGCACCGTTACGGGGCTGTTGTTGAGGATGATTTGCATGAGGAAATGCTGGAGAACGCACAAAAGTAAACCGTTTGCCGTGCCTACTGCTCCGACCTGTACACGAAAGGGAAATAATAAGGGTGGAAAACGAATTTCGCTTTCCACCCTTATTATTTCCCTTTCGCTACGCACTTTATGTCACCATACCGGCGAAGCGGTACTTTTGTGAACCCATTACAGGCAAACAACTGTATCACCCCATGAAGAAAGCCCTTGCCCGCAACATAGCTATCGTATCCGCCCTTTTTGCCGTCACGCTGTCGGTGATGATTGTAACCAACTATTTTCAGGTGCGGAGTGTCACCCCGCTGCAAGCCGAGGTGGTGGAGACGCTCAAACAACTCAATGAGCAACAGGGTGGCAACCTTCAGCTGCAGGAACAGATCCGACAACTCGATCTCCTGGCACGCCGTGCATACTTCATCAGCATAGATCACCTCCAAACGGGGGTCTACCTCTTGCTGGGTATGCTGGCGGTCTTTGTGGTCTGCGCCCGCATCTACTTCGCCAAGGAGAAGGATATCCCCGGCAAGGTGGTGTCGCCTGTCGACGAATGGGCGGTCAAAACACGGGCACGTACTTATGTGGTATGGACAGTGGGCGGCATTGCTGCCGTGGCGTTGCTCTTTGTGTTGCTTACTTCACCTTACCTGCGCTCTACGCCGACGCCTGCACCGACGGTCATTGTCGAAAATGCCTCATCCGGCGATGCCGACGCAACGTCGGCACAAACCTCCGAAGAGGCGCCTGTGCCTCCCGCGCCGGTTGTCGGAGACAACGTACTCCCTTCCGAAGATACCTTGTCTGCCGTTGCTATCGCCGCTGCTTCTCAAAGCACAACCGCCGTAGCGCCGACCGATACGCTGACTGCCGCCGTGCCGACGCCTCCCCCGTCGAGGGTCACGTCCAACGCTTTCCGCGGCAATACCGGCAACGGCATCTCAACAGCGCGTAATCTGCCTACCCAATGGAACCTCGCCGATGGCACCCACATTGCCTGGCGCATAGACAACCCCCGACAGGGGTATAACTCTCCGGTTATTAACGGCAACCGCATCTACCTGTCGGGCGCCGACAACGAAGCGCGCGAACTCTACTGCTACGACCTGCTTACCGGCAAGCAGCTCTGGAAGCTCGCTGCCACCGACATCCCCGGTTCACCTGCCGCCATGCCCGAAACCACTGCCGACACGGGGCTGGCAGCCTCGACCGTCGCAACCAACGGCAAGCAGGTGTGCGCCATCTTTGCCACCGGCGACATCCTCTGTGCCGACACGGACGGCAAGCGCCTTTGGGCAAAGAACCTCGGCGTGCCCGACAACCACTACGGGTATGCGTCGTCACTGCTGATGCATGGCGGGAACGTCATTGTGCAGTACGACAATCAGAATGCGCCGCGTGTGGTTGCGCTCAACCTTACCGACGGCAGCGAACGCTGGCGTACCATCCGCAAGGAGAAGGTGACATGGAGTTCGCCCCTGCTGGCACGCGTAGCCGACAGTTACCAGTTGGTGCTCATGGGAAACCCTGCCATCACCGGCTACAATCCCGACAATGGCGAACAGCTTTGGCGGGTAGAGTGCCTCAGCGGCGAAGTGGGCGCCAGTCCGTGCAGTAGCAGCGGCATCATCTACGGCGCCAGCGAATATTCTAAATTAGTAGCCATCGACGGCAGCAACGGCGAGGTGTTGTGGGAAGCCACCGACTATCTGCCCGAGGTATCCAGTCCGGTCGCTACCGACAAGCATGTCTATCTTGCCACCAGCTATGGCGTAGTGGCAGACTATGATGCCCAAACCGGCGCCCTTACCAAAGAGCACGAGCTGGAAGGAGAGTTCTACTCTTCGCCTGTGGTAGCCGACGGGAAGCTCTACCTTATTAATAATGACGGCAAGGCATATATCTTCGCCGCCAACGACGGGTTCGACCTGCTTAGCTCGTTCGATACCGGCGAACACACCTTCGCCACTCCCGCCTTTACCGACGGACGTATCGTAGTGCGAACAGATAAAAGTATCTACTGTGTGCAACAATAACCCTAATAACGACCAGACTCTTACCCGTGTCGATGCCGTCATCGACCGCATCGGCACCTCCCGCCACGTGCTAATACCCCTGCTGCAAGCTTTGCAGGCAGAGTTTTCCTATCTCCCCTCGAAAGCACTCGAACGCATCTACGAGCGCACGGAGATTGACCGCGCACAGCTTGTCAGCGTTTCGACCTTCTACTCGCAGTTTCGCCACATCCCCTATGGGAAGCATCTGATTAAGGTATGTACCGGCACCGCCTGCCACGTCAAAGGGGCGGGCAACGTGTACGATGCCTTCCGCCGCGAGTTGCAGATGGAGGGCGACAGCATCACCACTGCCGACCAACGCTTCTCTATCGAGAAGATTGCCTGTCTGGGCTGCTGCACACTGGCTCCGGTGGTGCAGATAGACGAGCGTATCTACGGACACGTACAACCCGGCAAGGTGAACGAGGTGATAGAGACCTTTCTTGCCGAAGAAGCTGCCGATACCCGAAGCGGACAACAACGCGCCGCCCGACCGGTAGCGGGTGAGGTGCGCCTCGGCATGGGGTCGTGTTGCCAAGCAAGCGGCTCGGCAGAGATTTACAAAGAGCTGACCCATGCCTCCGACGAGCTGGGCATTGCCGTACATATCAAGTCGGTGGGATGTGTGGGCGTGTGTAACAAAGTGCCGCTCATTGATGTGGTGCAGCCCGACGGCACCCTGACCCGCTACCCCCATGTGAAAGCCGACGAAATCAAAGAGATACTCCACCATCACTTTCAACCTGCCGGCAGGCTCAAGCGCTGGCGCAACCGCTTTCTGAACGAGGTAGATACGTATCATACCGACCAGACTTGGAACAACGTCGTTTGGAAGCCCGAAGCCGAACGTACCGCCCTGATCGATCACTTCCTCACCGGACAACAGCATATCTCTACCGAAGGGTTTGGCTTCCTCACTCCGCTCAACCTCGACGAATATCGGGCGCACGACGGGTTCACAGCGCTGCACGACCTGCTCACTGCACGCACCCCACCGCAGCACATCATATCCACCATCCTCGATTCGGGGTTGCGCGGACGCGGCGGCGGTGGCTTCCCCACCGGACGAAAATGGGAGCTGGTAGCCGCACAACACACGCCGACGAAATATGTGGTTTGCAATGGCGACGAAGGCGACCCGGGCGCCTTCATGGACCGCATGATGCTCGAATCGTATCCCTTCCGCATCATCGAAGGTATGCTCATCGCCGCATATACCACCGGCGCCACACAAGGCATCTTCTATATCCGCGCCGAGTACCCGCTGGCAGTGACACGCATCCGTACCGCCCTCGAACTGTGTGCTGCTCAAGGACTGACGGGCGATCATATCTTGGGCAGCGATTTCTCGTTCCACATCTCCGTGTTCGAAGGCGCCGGCGCCTTTGTTTGCGGCGAAGAGACCGCACTCATCGCCTCCATCGAGGGCGAACGGGGCTTCCCCCGACAGCGACCGCCCTACCCCGCCATAGCCGGTTTGTATGGCTCGCCTACCTTGGTCAACAATGTAGAGACGCTCAGCCAGGTGGCTTACATCATCCGCCACGGAGCAGCCGCCTACCGCCGCACCGGTACCACCGGCAGCGCCGGCACCAAGGTGTTTGCATTGGCAGGCAAGATTCGTCACGGCGGATTGGTAGAGGTGCCGATGGGTATCACCCTGAATCAGATTATCGACGAAATCGGGGGAGGTGTAGAGGGCGGCGAGCAACTGAAGGCGGTGCAGATAGGCGGACCGTCGGGTGGTTGCATTCCTGCCCGACTATGCGATGTGCAAGTAGACTTCGACGCATTCAACCGCATGGGCGCCATGATGGGGTCGGGAGGATTGGTGGTGCTGAGCGAAAGCGACTGCATGGTCGACGTAGCACGGTACTTCCTCACCTTTACCTGCGAACAGTCGTGCGGCAAGTGCACCTTCTGCCGCGTAGGCATCCGACGGATGCTCGACATACTCGACAAACTGTGTAGCGGGCGTGGCGAACTTGCCGACCTCGACCGACTGGAGGAGCTGGCGCTGCACGTCAAACAAGCCTCGCTCTGCGGATTAGGCAAGACCGCTCCCAACCCGGTACTCACCACCCTGAAATACTTCCGCAACGAATACGAAGCACACGTGCACGGCACTTGCCCCACCGGCACCTGCAAGGAGTTGGTGAAGTATGTCGTTACCGACGAGTGCATCGGATGTACCAAATGCGCCAAAGCATGCCCCGTCGATGCCATCGCTTATACTCCCTATCAGGTACACGCTATTGACACTGCGGTATGCGTGCAGTGCGGACTGTGCATCGACGAATGTAGCTACCATGCCATCCGTAAGGTAGCCAAATAAATAAGGTAAACCCATAAAAAAACCGTTCCACCCTCTCACGAGGGCGGAACGGCACAGTCAATAATACATGAAAAAACGCTATTTAGAGAGAGTCTCTTCTTTTGGATGAAATTGAAATCTTAATTATGAGAAGGCTGTTATCCTTTCACGATGCAAAGGTAAAGATTCTCCCTGACATACAAAAACATTTTCAATAGAAAAACACTTTTACCCCACCAATCCTAACATTTATTATCTTTTTAAGACTATCCATGCCGGGTTTTAACCCAAACGGGGGGGCATCAGTCGAGCATCATACGCTGCACATCAACCGATTCGTTGAGGAAGAGCGCAGCCGATTCGGCAAATTTTTCCGTCGCTTCGGTGGTATAATAGGAGCATCCCCCTCCCCGTGTGCACCTTATCTCCATTTCCGGATGGCGATGCAGGTAGTCGCGCAGACTGTCTGCCACCCAATCGCCCTGCGCCACCAAGGCTACCGAAGGCGGCATGTAGCTACGTATTTTATTCCAAAGCAACGGATAGTGGGTACATCCCAAAATAACGGCATCGATCTGCGGGTCGCGCGTCAACAACTCGTCAATGTACTTGCGTACAAAATAGTCGGCACCGTCGGAATCTGCCTCTTGACATTCAACCAGCGGCACCCACAACGGACAGGCTTGTCCGGTTACAACCATCTCGGGGAAAAGTTTGTGTATCTCCAGCGGGTACGACTCCGAACGAATGGTTCCGGAGGTGGCAAGTACCCCTACATGTCGGCTCCGGGTGATGCTGCCGATACACTCTACGGTAGGACGAATAACCCCCAACACGCGACGGTTGGGGGCTATTCGGGGTAAATCGTTCGTTTGTATGCTGCGCAGGGCTTTTGCCGATGCGGTGTTGCATGCCAGAATGACTAATTGACACCCCTGCTCGAAGAGCGCAACGACCGCTTGGCGGGTAAATTCGTAAACCACCTCGAAGGAACGGGTGCCGTAGGGAGTGCGTGCATTGTCGCCCAAGTAGATATAATCATACTGCGGGAGGGCGGCACGTATCCGGCGCAAGATGGTCAGTCCGCCATAACCGGAATCAAAGATGCCTATCGGACCGGGAATATCGGTTGATAGCTTCAACACGGGGTTACTTAATGCCGAGCTGGGTTTTTACCTTAGCGGTAATGTCTACACTCTCCGTTCCGATGTAAGGGATGGGAGTACGAGCCAAGTCGAAGATGTAGATGTATCCATCGGTACGACCGACCGCCTGAATGGCGTCGTCCAGCTTCTTTGTGATGGGAGCCAGTGCATCGTTTTGTGCCTTATCCATGGCCTGCCGCGCTTCTTGCTGGAACTGAGCTTGTCTGTTCTGCATATCTTCCAGTTCTTTCATACGCCTCTCCCTGATATTCTGCGGCAGAGAGTCGGCCTGTTGCTGATACTCCTGAACTTTCTTATTGAACTCATCTTGTGTGCGCAGCATCTCGTTTTGGTACTCTTTGTACATCGTCTGTAAGTCGGCTTCAGCCTTTACATAGTCGGGCATGGATACAATGATTTCCTGTGAGTTCAAGTGTGCAAACTTTTGTGCCATTGCCCCCAACGGGAAAGCGAGCACAATTGCCAATAGTACGATTTTCTTCATCATAATGGTTAATTATATTATTAAAAAGGATGATTATTAGTTTTTAATCGGTGCAAAAATAGATATTTAATTTGAATAACCTAATTTTGCCAATACTTCATTGCTTATATCAATGCCGGGAGAGGCAAAAATGACGCTGGCAGCCGATGCCCGGTCTACCACCATGGCGTATCCGCGCTGCTCTGCAATCTCCTTAACCGCATTATATATTTCATCTTGAATAGGTTGCATCAGGCTCTGTTGTTTCTTAAACAATTCGCCGTCGTTGCCAAAGTATTTGCGTCGCAACTCGGCAGCCTCTTTCTCCTTGGCTACAATGGCATCTTCGCGCTTCTGTTTCTGTTCGGCAGAGAGGAAAGCCGATTCCGATTGGTAGTTTTTATAAAGCGTTTTGGCAGCTTCCGACAATTTGTCGACCTCGCTCTGCCATTTCCGGGAGGTTTGGTCTAACTGTTCGTTGGCACGTTCATACGCCGGTATATTCTTCAGGATATATTCCATATCAATCAGGGCATACTTCTGCGCGTGGGCTGTCAGACCGATGCCCAACAGCATGATAGTCAAGATGACGTACTTCTTCATACTCGTTTCTTTTTTAGGTTTCAACTTTCATTTTTCTATTCTCTAAAACTCCTGTCCCAGCAAGAAGTGGAACTGGCTTCCTCCATAACTCGACGAACCGCGTACTTTGTCGAAGCCATACGCCCAGTCGATACCCATCATGCCGATCATCGGGAGGAAGATGCGCACGCCGATACCGGCAGAGCGTTTCAAGTCGAACGGATTGAACTTACCGATGTCGTGCCAAGCGTTACCGGCTTCGACAAATCCCAAGGCATAGATCGTGGTGCTGGTCTCCAGCATCAGCGGGTAGCGCAGCTCCAAGGTCATACGGGTGTAGGCGTATCCTTCATTTCCGTAGCCATACGTCAGCGAGCTGTTCTCGTAACCCCGCAAAGCGACGCTCTCGGTAGCATAACTGGAGTATCCGGTCATACCATCGCCTCCCACATCGAATGTTTCAAACGGCGACTTCTTATACTTGTTGTAGTGTCCCAACAATCCCACGTCGAACCGTCCCATCAGCACAGGTGTGCGTTTGGTTACAGTCGGATTCATCAACGGGATGTACACCTTCGATTTGAATTTCCACTTGTGATACTCAATCCAGCGGTGCATCTTGTTCATATCGTCCTGACTGTTGGGGTTGTACCGGCTGTAATCAACGCCGTCGAACAGCGAATAGGGCGGTGTGATTTGCAGTGACAGGGCGAACTCCGAGCCGAAGCGCGGATAGATCGGGTTGTCGATAGAGCTGCGCGACAGGGTGAGGTTCAGACTGATGTTGTTGCACTTGCCGTTGGTTATCGGGAAGTATTGCCAATCGCTCAGGATGTAGCGTTGATACGACATCTCGGCAGTAAACTGAAAGTAGTCGTCGGGCCATTTCAGTCGCTTACCAAACATCACCGACAGTCCGAACATACGGATGTACTTGTCGGGGTCGTAGTAATTCTCGTAACTGTTGTAGTTACCGTAGTTATACATACCATATCCGTACATGCCGCTGTACATGCTGTTATAGTAATTGTTCATGTAGGCAGTATTGTAGTACTGGCTGCTGATGTCGGTCTGTACCGAGTAGAATGCCGAGAGCGAGAAGGCATTGGGTCGCTTACCTCCAAACCACGGGTCGTAGAAGGAGACACTGTACGACTGGTAATACTTGGCATTGGTCTGCCCGCTGATGGTCAGCGTTTGCCCGTCGCCTTGCGGCAAGATGCCCCGATAATTGTCGTTCTTCTGGAAGAGGTTCGCCATGGAGAAGTTGGTGAACTTCAGACTGAGCTTACCGATGATTCCTGTCTGTCCCCAGCCGGCAGAGAATTCTACTTGGTCGTTGGCTTTGGATGTCAAGCCCCAGACAATGTCTACCGTACCGTCTTCGGGGCGGGGTTGCACGTCGGGATGTATCTGTTCGGGGTCGAAGTGTCCCATTTGGGCTATCTCCCGATACGAGCGCATCAGGTCGTCGCGGCTGAAGAGCGCTCCCGGTCGGGTACGCAGCTCGCGTCGCACCACATTCTCGTACAGGCGGTCGTTACCATTGATGATCACTTTGTTGATGGTGGCCTGTCTGCCTTCGTAGATGCGCATTTCGAGGTCGATAGAATCGCCCACGATGTTCACCTCTACCGGTTCGAGTTGGTAGAACAGGTATCCGTTGTTATAATAGAGATTTCCCACGGCGTCGTCATCGGTCATCAAGCGTTCGTTCAGCAGTTTCTGGTTGTACACATCTCCCTTCTTCATACGAAGCAGGTAGTTCAGCCGTTCGGAAGGATAGAGTGTATTGCCCACCCACGTCACTTGGCGCAGGTAATACTTCTCCCCTTCGTCGATCTGCATGGATATATCCACGGTGCGGTCGTCGTAGGATTTGACGGTATCTGCCACAATCATGGCATCGCGATAGCCCAGTTCATTGTACTTGTCGATGATCAGTTGTTTGTCGGCTTCGTAATTTTCTTCGACGAACTTCTTGGTTTTGAAGATATTGAGCAGTTTGTTCTTCTCATTGGTTTTCTTCATGGTCTTTTTCAGCTTACCGGTTTTGAGAGCCTTGTTGCCGGTTATGGTAATCTGGTGTACCTTGATCTTCTCTTTCTTGTCGATGGTGACATCTACCACGACTTGGTTGTCTCCTGCCGCATCGTCTTTCTGTGCGATGAGCACTTCGGCATTCTTGAACCCCTTGTCGTCGTAGTACCGTTTGATGAGTGTTTTGGCTCTGTCGATCAGGTTCGGTGTCACTTGGCTTCCTTTGATGAGTCCTATTCGTGCTTCGAGGTCTTCGCGTTCGGACTTTTTCACTCCGTGGTATCGTATATCCGACACTCTGGGGCGTTGTGTGAGATGAATCGTGATCCACACTTTCCCTTTTTCTATTTTATCGGCGGTGATACTGACATTAGAGAACAATCCATGCCTCCAGTAGCGCCGGACGGCTTCGGATATTTCTTCTCCGGGTACCGATATGATTTGTCCGACACTCAGTCCCGACAATCCTATCAGGACATAATCTTCATAGTTTTTCACGCCCTCTACTTTTATATCGGCAATTTCCAGTTTAGGAGCATTCGCCGAATACAGAACGACAGGTTTTTCCGCTTCGCCGACAGTCACCGTTTCCTGAGCTGTCACTGTCAACGAGAAGCCCAGCAGGCAGGCAAATGCTACGAGTATGGAGTAAATACGATGATACATGTATATCTTTTTTATATAGATTGACATTAATTGATTTGTTCGCTGGTCTTTCCAAAACGACGCTCGCGCCGCTGGTAATCGTAAATGGCCTTATGTAGCTCTTCCTCTCTGAAATCGGGCCAATAAGTGTCGCAGAAGTAGAGTTCGGAGTAGGCACATTGCCACAGCAGATAGTTGCTCAGTCGCAACTCTCCCCCTGTACGTATCAGCAGGTCGGGGTTGGGCATGAAAGAGGTAGCGAGGTGTGCTTCTATCATTTCGGAAGTGATCTGGTCGGGCGCCAGTTCGCCTTGCTGCACCAACCGTGTCACTTGTTTGACGGCTTCGGTAATCTCCCATCGCGAAGAGTAACTTAGCGCCAGTACCAAACACATGCCGGTATTGGCAGCGGTATGTCTCACACACTCCAACAAGCGTGTGCGCACCTGTTCGGGCAGTTTGTCGATATCGCCAATCACCCGGAAGCTCAGGTTGTTTTTCATAAACGTCTCCTCTTCGATAGAATCGAAAAGCAAAGTCATCAACGCTGCTATTTCGTCGGAGGGTCTGAACCAGTTTTCTGTGGAGAATGTGTACAAGGTAAGATACTTCACCCCCAGACGTGCAGCTTCCTCGGCAATGACATGCACTGTCTCTGCACCAACCTGATGTCCGTAGCTGCGTTCGCGTCCGCGTTGCTTCGCCCATCGTCCGTTACCGTCCATGATGATCGCGACATGGGCAGGTATCCGTTCTTTATCTAATTGTTCTTTATAGCACATCCTTATTAATTGTTACATTCCTTACATACCGGGAACAAGTCATACGTCAGGAAGAAGAGCGTAAACGAGTAGCTATCCTTGTTTTTCCACCCTTTCCCTTTGATCAGCCAAGGATTGTCCAGTTGCAGTCCATCTGTTCGCGCCACATCTAACCGGTCACTCAGGCTGAACCTCATGGTAAACTCGCATCCCATGTTGATGCGTGGTGCTACCTTGTACTTCACGCCGACACCTATCGGTATATTCATCGTGAAATCGGTTTTTGCCGGTCGCGGTACCACGGTCGCACCTATTCCCCCTGTTAGATAAGGTGTAAAGGGCGATTCGTTCCGATAGGTCTGTTCCGCTCCGTATCCAAAGAAATTATATTCAAACTGCACACCCACGTCGAACACGGTTCGTTTAAACGTTGCATATTCGCCATGGGGATAGGCATTCTTGAAATCTCCGGTGTCGCCGGCAATCCTGCCGGCGAACAAGTTTCCTTTGAGTGCTGTGTGCGGATTGATGAGGTATCGGGCTATCACTCCTCCTGCCAATCCTGTATGTTTGTATGGGGTGGTTGCGTTGGCATCACCCATATAGAAGCTTCCGCCTATGGCTCCTCCCCATTCCCATTTATATATGTCCTGCGCCTCCGTTTTGCCTAACGAGAAGAGCAGTATGACGATTACGATGTTATATCGCCGTCTGTTCATCACTGCCTGTCGAAGCCTAACTTGTTGATTCGCCCTCGCCACACGGTTCCGGGCTTGGCTACGCCCACAATATCTCCGTCGACAATCTCAACGGTGGTATTCTGTCCGACTATCAGCCACACATAGTTGTTCTTATCAATAGCCGCAGATACATATTTGCTATACGACAGCTCTTTGGGCAGCAGCACTTTGCGTTTAACCGGTTCCCATGCCAACCCCACCACCGATGCGTATATTTGGGTGTAATCTCCGCCCATCATATAATAGTTATCGGCATAATACATGATAAACGGATCGTTCAGGTAGGGGCAATAAGCGCTTGAGTAGAGCGACGCCCACGTCAGTCCGTCCATCGACGACCAAGGGATGGTGGCGCTCGCCGTCTGCGCGGTGTTCCCGGTTACGATTACTTTGAGCAGATTGTTGTTGGTCGTCATTTGGGTGGCATAGATATTATCGACCGGAAAGTTGTCGGGCACCGTCTCACCGGTTGTCCAAGTCATACCATCGGCAGATGCGGCAAAGCGATTCTGACCGTCGGCGGCTTGTACAATGGCGAGCAACTTGTTCCGGAAGTGGGCTATGTAGGCCACCACATAAGCATCGCCCCCTCTCTCTTGCCAGTTCACACCGTCGTTACTGCAGTACGGCACGCCGTCGGCAGTGGTGATGTATAGGGTTTCGTTGAAGTTGATCAGTGAATACAATTTGATGTTCTCGGGCAACCCTGTCACCCTCTTCCGGTTCCAGGCAAAGGTAGCCGCTTGGGTATCGGCTTCCATCAGCTCGGTAGCCGACAGATAGACCAACAGCCGTGTCCCGTTCAGTATCACCGCTTTTTGCTTGGTAACGACTGCTGCCTCGTTGAGCGGACTGTTCATATTCGTCCACACCATCGAATCGGGGTCTTGCGTATGCACCCGTATTTGCAGTTCGTATTGTCGCTTGGTGATGCCGTCGCCTGCCATGACATTAAACGTCATTCCGCCTGTTTCCACCCCATTCTTCCTATTCCGGATAGCAGGAATCAGGTTTGCCGAATCGTTAATATTAATAGCGGTATCTTTGATTCCCCCTGAAGAGATGTATCCCGTTACAGAAAATGTATCAATAAGAATGCTTTTGAGCAATGAATCTGTTCTCACCTTCACCGGCAATGAATCGACATTATAAATCAGACGCCGAACTTGATCGATAGTAAACTTGTAATGTTTGCCATAAATGGTATCAAGACCAAAAGCATGTACCGTTGCGTCGGAGCTATATTCATACTCGTTAGACTTCAGGCAGGCAGTGAAACTAATCGTCACGAGCAGGAAACTCACGATTACGGATAAAAACTTACTTCTCATTCTAAATCATTAGGTGTTATTTACAAGTTGCAAAAATAGGAACATTATTTTGCGCTGAACAGCATTGTGTGGAAGTTTTATATTAATTTATAGGTAAGAGAACCTCAACCGCCAGCGGATGGCGTACCTTTTGCGCAAAGTCTGCCATGTATTGATTCCAAGCAGCCATATCGGGTATGTCGGCTTTGCTCCAGGCAGCTCCCCAATAATAGGTGTAGGCAGTACCGGGTTGATAGTTTCCGATAGCCAGCAGATGCCCGTCGGCGCCCCGTGCGTTTCGTTCCTGTTTGCCAAACAGTACGGTTCGGGCTTCGTTTACCTGGTCCGGGCAGGCAATGCCTACGAAGATTCGTCCGTTGTCGTTGTTTACGTTGTCGGTCGGATCCGAGTAGGTCATGTAGCCGTTGTCGGCATCGGCGGTTATGTTGCCGTCCGGTTCGTGCAGCACAATGCCTGCGGCAATGGGTGTCGTTTCCGACAGGTTGCTGTAAGTCACCACCGTTTTGTTGAGGTGCGACCCGACATCAAGCGAAATCAGCCGCGTCTCTATCACTGCCGAATCTTTTTGGACAACGAGCGGGTGATAAGTCAGCTTGACAGTGAAGCGCAGCGGTCCGTTGTCTAAGATTTCATACGTTTTGAAGCAATAGGGGTATACGATGTTCCCATCGTCGAGCAGCGCTGCCGTACCTCCGCCCAGCGTAGGTCCTACCTTGTAGCAATCCAGTCCGTTTCCATGGTCTTTGTGATAAGAGATGCCACGTTCCAGTTCGTCGGCATATCGGGCTTCCACTACCGGTTGGGTGGTGTTGTACTTGGTCCATACGTCGTATCCGAAAGCGCGTTCGCCACTGGCTTGCAAGGCGGGACCGTAGGCGCGGAAGGCAATCAGATCGTTTTCCCACGCCAGGTCATCCTTTCGTTCGGGATAGAAGCGCCCGCAAGCGATGGTCGGCATCGGCACGGGGATTCCTGTCGTGATCGTATAAGTAGCCTTTCCACCGGCAGCTACATGCACAGGAAACATCAGCTTATCGTCGTAAGTAACCTGAACAGGCACTTGCTCATTATCTTCATTCAAAACGATGATCTGTGCCGTATCGGCAAGTACCAGTCGAGTGGCAATATCGTGCATGGAGAGTTCGACCATCTCATCCGAACGTTCCAGCGTGGTTGGATTGGTAACGGCAACCGTTATCTCTCTGTGGGTGCTACAAGCCAGAGAAGTCAGTGCGGCAACTGCCAGAAAAAGGGTCTTTTTCATGAGGACCATGTTTCGGTGAATGGCATTATTCGGGTTGTTTGCCTATATATGCCAAGATGCCTCCGTCGACATAGAGCACATGCCCGTTCACAAAGTCGGAAGCTGCCGAGGCGAGGAATACGGCAGGTCCTTCCAAGTCTTCAGTCGTACCCCAGCGTGCAGCCGGTGTTTTGGCAACGATAAACGCATCGAACGGATGGCGTGAGCCGTCGGGTTGACGTTCGCGCAACGGGGCGGTTTGCGGTGTGGCGATGTAGCCCGGACCGATGCCGTTGCACTGAATGTTGTAAGCTCCGTATTCGGAGGCGATATTGCGCGTAAGCATCTTCAGTCCGCCCTTAGCAGCAGCATACGCCGACACGGTTTCGCGTCCCAGCTCGCTCATCATGGAGCAGATATTGATAATCTTGCCTCCTCCTTTCCTTATCATGGAAGGGATGACAGCTTTCGACACGATGAAAGGGGCGTTCAAGTCGACGTCGACCACCTGCCGGAAGTCGGCAACGTCCATCTCAATCATCGGGATGCGTTTGATGATGCCGGCATTGTTTACCAAAATGTCAATCACACCTACCTCTTGCTCAATGCGGGCAACCATGGCGTTGACCTGCTCTTCGTCGGTTACGTCGCAAAAATAACCCTGTGCATCGATACCTCTGGCTCGGTAGGCAGCCAACCCTTTGTCTACAAATTCCCGCTTCAGGTCGTTGAACACAATTCTGGCGCCGGCTCGCGCATAAGCCGTAGCAATGGCGAAACCAATGCCGTAAGAAGCGCCGGTAATCAGCGCCACTTTGCCTTCTAAGGAGAAATTTACCATATACGTTTATGAATTAAAAGTGTTAATCAACAGCAGGGGGAAGTTGCCCTACTTCAAGTCGGTAATCAGAGAGAAATCTTGGTCGCCATAATCCTGATTCTCGCCACCCATGCCCCAAATAAAGGTATAGTTGTGTGTGGCAGCTGCCGAGTGGATAGACCATTCGGGCGATAGCACCGCTTGGTCGCCTTTCATCCAGATGTGTCGGGTTTCATTGACCGGTCCCATGAAGTGGCAGATGGCATGCTCTTCGGGCAATTCAAAATAGAAATATGCCTCCATGCGTCGGCTGTGTACGTGTGCCGGCATGGTATTCCACACACTGCCCGAAGCCAGTTCGGTCATCCCCATCTGCAACCGGCAGGTGGGCAGCACCTGACTGACCAGCATCTTGTTAATGTGACGGTGGTTGGAGCCTTCGAGTGTGCCCATCTCGGCAACTACGGCATCAGCTTTGGTCACTTTCTTATCGGGATAGTTGCGGTGAGCGGCTACCGAGTTAAAGTAGAACTTGGCTGGCTTGGCAGCATCTTTGCTCTCGAAAACGACCATGCGGTCGCCCGACCCCAGATAGAGAGCCTCCTTGTAATTCAGCTCGAACAGCGTATCACCGGCTCTAACGATACCGGATCCACCGACATTATATATACCTATTTCGCGGCGGGTAAGGAAAAAAGGGGCTTTCAGCGGATCAATGGCTTCGAGCGGCAACGCTTCGCCGACCGGCATGGCGCCACCCACAATCATGCGGTCGTACAGGGAATAGACCATGTTCACTTCGTCGGCAGAGAATACTTTCTCTATCAGGAAATCGCGCCGGATGCGAGTTGTATCATAACTTTTGGCATCTTCGGGATGCGCTGCATATCGAATTTCATAATGGGTTTTCATCTTGTTTTATGCTTTAATTAGACTATACTATAATAGTTTTTTTCGTAAGCATATTAAACCCGGTCTGTTCTCCCAAAGAAAACAAATGGCTGATGATTACTCGTAATAACATGCTTCTAATCTTTTAAAGTTCATATTTCAACGGCAAAAGTAATTATAATGTTTGTTTTAGCGCTCGCTATCATCTTAAAATACATAAAAAGCGTTCAGATATAACGTTTTGTCTTGATGAAAATTATCTCCCTTTCATGTGAGGCAAAACTCCCTTTGAAGTGGGGCAAAACTCCCTTTCATCTGATGCGGATCTCCCTTTGAAGTGAGCCGGATTTCCCTTTGATATCCATTGAAAACGTTATAGTGCCGGATAAATCCCCTTGCTCTTACCGGATAAATCCCCTTGCTCTGTTCTTGAATCAAGGTGACGCAAAGAGACAGGGGGGGGGTAGACGAAGTAGACGAAGTGTTTTTCAACTTTATTAAATGTATATATACGTATATGCATATATGTACTATACATAATATGTTCTCGCGCGAAAATATATAAAGTTAGAAAACACTTCGTCCACTTCGTCTACCCTAAGCGATCCATCGAATCTTATTAAATTCATCACCATCTTCACCCCCACATTGATTCGCTCCAGAATGTCGGTTGCCGTGACGAACATCCCCGATTCTCCCGGCTGCGGCTTGCGGTAGTGCCGCAGGATCAGCTCCTCCTCCGAG
>JAISIN010000013.1 GCA_031262085.1 Prevotellaceae bacterium | reverse complement strand
TTCGACTTCATCGCGGAAGCCTACCGCAAGAACAGCGCCGTGCGCGATGCCATCCTTGGCGAACGCAACGTGCAGGGCTTCATCAAGGCATACCTCTCGCTTGCCAACTACTACATCCTCATGCCCGAGCTGGAGATGAACTATGGTTACCGCGACCTCATGCTCCTGCCCGACAAGAGTCGCTACCCCGACATCGGGCACAGCTACCTCATCGAGTTGAAGTATGCCAAAGCCGACGCCACCGAAGTCGAAATGGAGGCGCAACGCGCCGACGCCCGCGTCCAACTGTTCAAGTATCGCGAGGACAAGGTCGCCCGCCGACTGGCAGAGGGCACGCAGCTCCACCTGCTCGTCTTGCAGTTCAAGACATGGAAAAGCGTGACGTTCGAGGAGTTGTAACGGCATGCGGGAATTTGCCAACCATGAAACCCAAACTCCTACGTTTGCCCGTTTACGTCTTTTCCTGATTTTGTTAGACACTTTTTTTGTTCAGCAGCCTGAAATCCTCCTCCCCCATCCCTGTGTCCTCCAATGGCAAAGCACGATTATGGTCATCTAAATAGAGCGCCGCATGTTCCCTAAAGAGCGGACTAACCACCGACAGCGTATCGTTGCGCACCGGCATATCGATTCCTGCCAGACCGACGGCAGTATGAAAGAACGAGGCGCTCGACGAGATCCGCTTCTCTCTGTTCTGCAACGCCGCAGCATAAAGCGTCGGATAGTTGCGCCGATAATTGTCGGACATCCACACGAGGAACGGAACATGAATCTGATAATACGACGGTATGGGCGAAGCGTGCAGAAAAAGCTCGCGACGATCGTCGAAGATATCCTCGCCGTGGTCGGAAGTATAGAGCAGGGCAGCATCGACCTGTGTCTGTTTCAACAGATCGATCAGCCGCGCAAGCAGGTCGTCGGTGTAACGAATAGAATTATCGTAGGCATTCAGCAGATTGTTGCGATACTCAACCCGGGCATCGTCGGGTCGGTCGGGCAGAAAACAGGCTGCCGACTGCGGATAGCGCTCGTGGTAGTTGAAGTGCGACCCATACGTGTGCAGCACAATGAGCTGTTTGCGGTACCCCTTGGCCAACTCGTCGACAACCAACGGCAACAGCTCCTCGTCGAGCGGATTTTTATTTCCACGTTCCGCCTCCTCTTTGATAAATCGCCAAGTATCCGCCTCTTTCCCGAAGAAATCAATAAACGACCGATTGTAGCGCTGGTTAGAGAAGAATGCGGTATGAAAGCCAGCCTCCTTGAAAGCCGTAATCACCCCTTTGCGGTAGTAGATAGAATCGAAATCGGGCGCATGCACCTCCGAAAGCAGCATCGGCACGCTTTTGTGGGTTGTGTTCGATTCGGAAAGAGCATCGGCAAACGAGGTCAACCCATCTTCGCGCGAAAGCTTCGGATTGGTATCTCTGCCATAACCGCAGAGCGACCAGTCGTCGGCGCGGGAGGTCTCGCCCACTACCAGCACATATATTTCGCGTGGCGCTTCCGGATGGGTAGGATGCGCATGAAACAGATAGCCTGCCGAAGTGTGGTAGTAAGCCTCGGATTGCACACTGCGTTCCCATGCCAAACCGGCGTTATAGAGCACGTTGCACGGAAAAAGTTGGCGCTTTGCCGCGTATTGACTGTCTACACTCGCAGCGATCCCCAGTGACAGCAATCCCGCCACAGACAGGAAAAACGCACGTTTACGGTTTACACGCAGAAAGTCGGAACGCAGCCGGTGCTTCTTCAAGATAGCGATGGTAGCCGTCACCAAGGGCGGGATGTAGAGGATGAGCACCGTCCCGATGGCAGGAAGCAGCTTGTTGAGCAGCTCGAACACCTCGGAAGAGTTGGTGGTCACTAAGTTCAGAAACATGTCGACGGCAATGATAGAGTGTCCGAACAGATAGAGCAACACGATCTGAAAGGCTCCCAAAAAAGCAAACGGGAACAACAGCCAGAACATCCGTCCATAGTTCTTCGACAGCGTCATCAGCAGATAATAGCACGAAAAGGGTAGCAGCAGATTGCATAGCTTGGCTGCCACCGAGAGCGGTTCGGTAAAGTTGAGCGCCACATTGGGTACAATCAATACCCATATATAAAGGTAGAATTGATGCTCTCCACAATTCCACCATGATCGCATCTTTTTAAAAAGCTTCATTGATATTAAAGATAAAACCGTTTTGGTGCTTGCCAAAACCATAATCAAGCCGGACATTCATTCGTTTCTTAAACTCCCAGCGGTAGCCGATGCCATAGTTGGGCAGGATATGCTTCGCGCGCAGTCCGCCAAAATGGGGAAAGACTGTTCCTGCTCCTACCCATGCCGTAACGCCGTTGCGACGCCATACGTGCTGGCGAAGTTCTACTTGCGCATCCATGGCACACTTGTCGCGATAGCGTCCGTCATAATAGCCGCGCATGGAGTTGGAATTGCCCAAGGTGGCCAACAACCCCCAGGGCGGATCGCCATAAGTCAGCTTGGTATGAAACTGCGACGCCAGAATTCCTCCCTTCCACAAGCTGTGGTAATAACTTGTAGTCAGCTCGGTACTGCTGAACGCATCTTTGTTCCCCATGAAGCGGGGACTGAAGCGCTGGTCTATCCGGAGGTAATAACCACGATAGGCATTGGGCAGAAAGTCGCGCGAATCGTATAACAAGGTGCCACCGATGCCGCTGCCTGTCGTGGTGGTACGCTCGCCTGCCCACAGCTCCGGGCGTTGAAACTTACTGCCGCGAATATACTCGAACATCGCTTTCGGACCGAGATAGAAGTTTCGGGCTACCCGTATCATGAAATCGACCTGCAGACTGGTTTGAAACAGTTTGTAAGCGCTCCGGTTGGCGTCGTTCACGCCATGGTGATACCCGTTTCCCCAATACAGGCTGGGAAACGAGAAGAAATAGGCATTGTAGTTCAATCGATAACGGTCGTGCGGGAAGATATGCGTCCCCCGGATGCCGAGCAGATAAAACCCTACTGTCGTCACATCGCCATACAACGCCACGTTAGAGGGCTGCAGCAACGAATCGAGCCGGTCTGACCGATATACGCCGGCAGCTACCAGCCCGATGCCCAGCTTTGTATCGCTGGAGTAGTGCGGTCCGCCGATAAAGCTGACATCGAACTTCTTTTGCTTCTTTATTTTGTTTGCGTCATTAAAATAAGCCAGAAAACGTTGCCATACCTTCCGCTTATGCCCCACCGTATCTGCCGATACGGAGGCGACGGAGGCGATACAGTCGGCATATCTATTGTCGGCATGTATCTTCCGACCACTACTCAACACACACACTATCAGCACTGATAGAATCATTTTTTCTTTCACATTCATTGCAATTTCTCCCTTTGGCGAAACATTGTCCCATATTATATGTTATTTTCCATATATTAACATGACTTTCACATTTATTGTTTAACTATTATGAAGAGTTTTTTAATCTGTGCAGTGATACTGCTATCTTTGGGAGGTTCTAACAGCCAAGCTTTTTCCCAGTCAACATACGAACCGATTCCTTTTGGCGACATGGATAACTGGGTAGACCGACAAATCAAAGAATCGCTCCTGATAGGTGGAGCCACCCGACAAGTGTATGCCGTAGGACCCACTCAAACCGTTACAGGCAACAAGCCATACGTCAACTTGGGTGGCTCGCCTTGGGCAACCTCCAACGTACTGGCATACGTAGCAGGTATCTACAAAACCAATGTATCTGTTTATCCCGAAAAGCGCGACAACGGCTATTGTGCGCGGTTAGATACGCACCTTGAGAAGGTAAAAGTGCTGGGAATCGTCAACATCACCGTGCTGGCTGCCGGCTCGCTCTTTCTGGGAGACGTACACGAACCTATACAGAGCACCAAAAATCCGCAGAAGATGCTCAATAGCGGCATTCCCTTCACCCAACGACCCGTGGCAGTGACTTTCGACTATCAGGTAAAACTTGCCGATAGCGACCACCGCATCCGCGCCACCGGATTCAGTAAGATTAGAGAGGTCGAAGGGCGCGACTATCCCGAAGTGACCCTGTTCCTGCAAAAACGATGGGAAGATGCCGACGGAAACATCTACGCCAAGCGCGTGGGGACGATGGTCGTGCGCTTCACACAGTCGTGCGACTGGCAGAACCATGCCACCTTCGCCATTCTGTATGGCGACATCACGACCCGACCCGAATATACGCCCGAGAATATGCAGCTGCAAGTGGTAGAACGCTATGCAGTCAACAGCAAAGGCAAGAGCACACCCATACAAGAGATCGGGTGGGCAGCGCCTGACGAAGTGCCTACTCATCTGTTCCTGCAGTTCGCCTCCAGTCACGGAGGGGCTTACATCGGGTCGCCCGGCAATTCGCTGTGCATTGATAATGTAGGATTCGTATATTGAGTTCGCAAAAAACCGTTACCTTTGTCAGCAATTTTAAGAAAATAGGTAATTTGATTATTTGAGGATACACTACGAATGGAAGACATTGTGCTGACC
The DNA here is from genome assembly GCA_031262085.1 of Prevotellaceae bacterium. GTDB lineage: Bacteria > Bacteroidota > Bacteroidia > Bacteroidales > Bacteroidaceae > Bacteroides. Next base: position 27,889 of record JAISIN010000013.1, on the reverse strand, counting down.
CCGATGATGAAGCAGTTTCTGGGTTTGAAAGCCAAATACCCCGATGCCATTATGCTGTTTCGCTGTGGCGACTTTTACGAAACATACGCTACCGATGCTGTGGTTGCGGCAGAAATACTCGGCATCACCCTGACTAAACGAAGCAACGGGCAAGCCAAAACCATCGAAATGGCAGGATTCCCCTACCATGCCCTCGATACCTATCTGCCCAAATTGGTGCGTGCCGGCAAACGCGTTGCTATCTGCGACCAACTCGAAGACCCGAAGTTGACGAAGAAGTTGGTCAAACGCGGCATTACCGAATTGGTCACGCCGGGGGTATCTATCAACGACAACGTGCTGAACAATCGCGAAAATAACTGGCTGGCTGCCGTACACTTCCATAAGAGTATCTGCGGAGTGGCGTTTCTGGATATATCTACCGGCGAATTTATGGTCGCAGAAGGCCATACCGACTATGTCGACAAGCTGCTCAACAGCTTCTCGCCCAAAGAGGTGCTCTTTGAACGGGGCAAGCGGGGGATGTTCGAAGGATGCTTCGGAACCAAGTTCTTCACTTTTGAACTCGACGACTGGGTGTTTACCGAAAGCACTGCCCGCGAAAAGCTGCAAGGACACTTCGAAACGAACAACCTGAAGGGGTTCGGCGTAGAGAAGCTCACCAACGGCATCATTGCCGCAGGAGCCATCCTGCAGTATCTCATCCTGACACAACATACCCAAATAGGACATATCACCGCCCTGTCGCGCATCGAAGAAGAGCAGTATGTACGGTTAGATAAATTCACCATACGTAACCTCGAACTGGTAAACTGCCTGAACGAAGACGGACGCAGCTTGCTCAGCGTGATCGATAAAACCATCAGTCCCATGGGTGCCCGACTGCTGATGCGCTGGTTGCTCTTCCCGCTGAAAGACATACAAGCGATCAACGAACGTCTCAACGTGGTGGAATACTTCTTCCGGCAACCCGACTTCAGAGAGATGGTTGAGGAACAACTGCATCTGATTAGCGACTTGGAGCGCATCGTATCCAAAGCTGCCGTCGGGCGGGTTACACCGCGCGAAGTGGTGGCTGTGAAGGTGGCGCTGCAAGCCATCGAACCGATCAAAGATGCATGCACGGATGCCGACAATGCTGCCCTGAATCGCATCGGAGAACAACTCAACATCTGCCGCTCTATCCGCGACCGCATCGAACGCGAAGTCAACAACGACCCGCCCATGCTGGTCAACAAAGGGGGCATCATCCGCAACGGCGTCCATGAAGAACTCGACGAGCTGAGACAATTGGCCTATTCGGGCAAAGATTACCTCCTGCAGATGCAACAGCGCGAAGTCGAAGCAACGGGTATCCCCAGCTTGAAAATAGCCTATAACAATGTGTTCGGATACTATATAGAGGTACGCAACGTACACAAGGAGAAGGTACCTGCCAACTGGATACGTAAGCAGACACTGGTAAATGCCGAACGATACATCACCGAAGAACTGAAGGAGTATGAGGAGAAGATACTGGGAGCCGAAGAGAAGATCGGTACGCTGGAAACACGCCTGTACAACGAACTGGTGCAAGCACTGATCGAGTTTATTCCTGCCATTCAGCTGGATGCCAACCAGATTGCCCGGCTCGACTGCCTGCTCTCGCTCTCGAACGCTGCCCGCGAGAATCACTATATACGCCCCGTGATAGCCGACGACGAGCTGCTCGATATCCGACAGGGACGTCATCCGGTGATAGAGAAGCAATTGCCCGTGGGCGAACGGTACATTGCCAACGATGTGATGCTCGATGATAAGACTCAGCAGATCATCATCATCACCGGTCCGAACATGGCAGGTAAGTCGGCACTGCTACGGCAAACAGCGCTCATCACCCTGCTGGCACAGATAGGAAGCTTCGTACCCGCTGAACGGGCACACATTGGGTTGGTAGACAAGATCTTCACCCGTGTAGGAGCCAGCGACAACATCTCGGCAGGCGAATCGACATTCATGGTAGAGATGAACGAGGCTGCCGACATCTTGAACAACCTCTCCCCACGCAGCTTGGTGCTCTTCGACGAACTGGGCAGAGGCACATCAACCTACGACGGTATCTCCATCGCCTGGGCTATCGTGGAGTACATACACGAGCATCCCAAAGCCAAGGCACGGACACTCTTCGCCACCCACTATCACGAGCTGAACGAAATGGAGAAGAACTTCACGCGCATCAAGAACTACAATGTGTCGGTGAAGGAGGTAGACAACAAGGTGATATTCCTTCGCAAATTGGAACGGGGAGGGAGCGAGCACTCGTTTGGTATACACGTGGCAAAGATGGCAGGTATGCCCAAAAGCATCGTAAAACGCGCCAACGAAATACTGACGCAGTTGGAGCACGACAACCAGAACATGGGTCCTGCCGGAGGTATTCAAGCCAAACCGTTAGAGAGTGTAGGCGAGACGCGGGGCGGCATGCAACTCAGCTTCTTCCAGCTCGACGACCCGGTACTCAGTCAGATACGCGATGAGTTGAAGAAGCTCGATATAAACAACATGCCCCCGCTCGAGGCGCTGAACAAGCTGAACAGTCTCCGCCGCATTGTGATGGGGAAGTAGCGCGCCACTCCCCGTCACTTCGCCGCAAGGGCTTTTTTACCGTAGAAGAATATGCAGTAAAGCCCGATCAGAATAAACGGAATGCTGAGCCACTGCCCCATGTTCAGCGTCATGCTCTTTTCAAAGTCGACCTGATTCTCCTTCAAGAACTCCACAAAGAAGCGGAACGTGAATATCTCCGTCAAGCAGAGACCGAAAAAGAAGCCGCGACGAACCGTCTTTCCGTAATGCTTGTACAGATAGATCATCAAGAGGAAGAAAGCAAAATAGGCTATCGCCTCATAGAGCTGTGCCGGATGGCGGGGGGAAAGCGGGTCGATCACGCCGCGCTCGTATTGCAACCGTTCGAACACGAATGCCCAAGGCACGTTAGTAACCTTACCGACGATCTCGGAATTGATCAAATTGGCCAGACGGATACAACAAGCACAGATGGGGGTAGCGATAGCAATCATGTCGAGCACATCCATGTAGTGCATCTTTGTCTTGCGGCAATAGAGCCAAAGGGCTATCATCAAACCGATCGTACCGCCGTGACTAGCCAATCCGGCATATCCGGTCCAGTGCCAGCCGGTGGCATTGTGACCGAAAGGGATGAAGATCTCGATAAATCCCGTCCAACTATGAAAGTGGAGGTTGTAATCGTAGAAGATGCAGTGTCCCAGCCGCGCACCGATGAGGATACCGAAAAACACGTAAAAGAAGAGCGGCTCGAACTTATCGTCGCCCAACTTCTTGTCGCGATACAGATAGCGCACCACGAGGTAGCCGAGTGCAATACCGATCACCCACAGCAACCCGTAGTAACGGATGGGAACCGGACCGATGTGAAACCATTCGGGATCGGGGTTCCAGTTGATAAATAAGGATGAAAGCATACTATTTCTTTGTATTGGTTACTTATACATTAAATCGGAAGTGCATGATGTCTCCATCCTGTACCACATAATCTTTGCCCTCTACGCCGAGTTTTCCGGCTTCGCGCACAGCGGCTTCGCTGCCATACTTCAGGTAATCTTCGTACTTGATCACTTCGGCACGGATAAATCCCTTTTCAAAGTCGGTATGAATCACGCCGGCACATTGCGGCGCCTTCCATCCCTTCCGGTATGTCCACGCCTTCACCTCCATCTCTCCGGCAGTGATGAAGGTTTCGAGATCCAGCATTTTGTAGGCAGCCTTGATGAGGCGGCTTACGCCCGATTCCGTCAGCCCTGCCTCTTGCAGAAAGAGCTGCCGGTCTTCGTATGTTTCCAATTCGGCAATGTCGGCTTCGGTTTTGGCAGCTACGACGAGTATCTCGGCGTTTTCATCTTTCACCGCCTCGCGCACCTCGTCCACATAGTGGTTGCCGCTTACTGCACTGGCTTCGTCGACATTGCACACATACATCACCGGCTTGGCGGTGAGCAGGAAGAGGTCGTGTGCAGCTCGCTGTTCATCTTTCGTGTTGAAGGTTACCGTTCGTGCCGACTTGCCCTGCTCCAGCGCCTCTTTGTATCGCAGCAGCACCTCATACGCCATTCGGGCAGCTTTGTCGCCGCCGGTCTGTGCTTGCTTCTGCACCTTCTGTATGCGGCTTTCTACGGTTTCGAGGTCTTTGATTTGCAGCTCGGTGTCAATAATCTCCTTGTCGCACACGGGGTTTACCGTACCGTCGACGTGCGTCACATTCTCATCGTCGAAGCACCGCAATACATGTATGATGGCGTCGGTTTCGCGAATGTTGGCAAGGAACTTGTTACCCAGCCCTTCGCCCTTGCTGGCTCCTTTCACCAAGCCGGCGATGTCGACTATTTCTACGGTAGTGGGTACGATGCGTCCCGGATGTACCAGCTCTGCCAACCGGGTGAGTCGTTCGTCGGGTACGGTGATAACCCCTACATTGGGTTCAATGGTACAGAATGGAAAGTTTGCCGCCTGCGCTTTGGCATTCGACAAACAGTTGAAAAGTGTCGATTTGCCCACGTTGGGCAGACCGACAATGCCACATTGTAAAGACATACTATCTATTTTATTAAAACACAAAAACTATTACTCATAAAAAGGCGCAAAGTTAGTTGAATTTATGCCTTTAAGCAATGAAGTAGACAAAAAAACGAATCTTAGGAGCGGACGCGCAACCCTTTAGAAGTAAACGCGCAACCCTCCGGTCAATGAAACACGCGCAACGCCATTCCGCTCATTGTTGCGCTGCTGCTCTTTGGTTGTGCTGAAATTGAAGACGAATTCACTCAGCTCAACGCCCACGCCCACGCTCTTGGAGAGCATGTATTCCATGCCTAACGCATAGCTGATCCCTACGCCGGAGGTGTTGAAACCATTGTCCGACATGCCGCCATAGCCTATGCCGAGCGACATCTTGGGCAGCCACTTATCCGAGAATCTGCCGCGATAGACCAAGGAGGGACCTATAAACGTGAGTGTCGACGAAGCTGAGCGATCGAACTCAACTTGGAAGCCGGCGTATTGCAACCCGAAGCCCCAACCGGAATTGAACACATGATTGTATTCCACCCCCCATTCTACCCCGCCTTTACCTCGATATGAACCCAAAGGGGTCGCCACCTTGCTGGTAACCCATCCCCATCCTGCCGAGACAGATAACGTATTCTTGGGCGGACGTGCCTTCTCCACCCTGACGCGCTGCTCCTCTTTCATGGCAATCACCCCTTCCATGACCGGATTGGGTTGCAAAGAGTCGATATGCCAGTCGGTCACTCGCAGCATCGTTCCGGTGATCTGGTGGCAGGTGCTGCCCCAGATCGACGGCTCTATATGGTTGGTCAGTAGCAAACCGTTGCCGCCTGCCCTTGCGGTTTTTTCTTTGGCAAGGTACAGCACTTGGTCGTAGTTACACTTCACGGCAGTGCCCGGATCGTACACCTGCACCCGCCCTATCGCTTGGGCAGAATTGGGGACTTCATCTCCCAGGTCGAACACGTGTACCGAATCTATCGGAACGGAAGGGTAAAACGCTACCACGTCAGTCAGCACCCGAGGTGCAGTGCACGAGGCAAAAAGAAGGCATAAACTGCCTACATACAAGAATCCTTTGTTTTTCATAATTGGAAGTAGTATTTGGAAAGGGTATTTAATAGCAGTACTTGGAAAGGGTATTTAATAAGTGTGAGCAAAGAACATCAAATATTCGCCCTCGGCATGCACAAACACCCGGCGACCGGTACATTCGTTGAGGGTGCCTTGCCACCAAGAGATGAAGTCGCTCAGCGGATACTTCAATCCGTCGGCATGCAGCCCGCGGGCTGTGAAGTTGAAAACAGATACTTGCTGCCCCGGTAGGCTGTAGTCGAAGAGGTGGCTATCGCAACAAGGCAGGAACATGCCGTAGTCGGTAAGCATACGTACCTGCGCTCCCATCCGCATGTATTCGATGAGCAGGCTGATGTTGCCGATGGTATGGTCTTCGCGTTTGCCGGTAGCGCCGACAATGGTGATGACGCGCCGCCCGAGGCTCATCAGATAGCGGACAGCTTTGGTCTGGTCGTTGGTTTCCTGGTCGGGGACATCGTGTATCAAGTGGGCATATTTGAGGCGGTTCTCTTCGCTGAGCGAATCGCCGTCGCCTATGATCACATCGGGAACGCCGCCGCGGGCAATGTAGCCGTCGGCGCCACCGTCGCAACATGCCACAAACGAAGCTTTCTCCAGCGCGCGCAGAGGTACGAGATGAGTGGGATAATCGCCGTTAGCTATGATAACGGCTGTTATATCATCATTTCTTCCCATAGTCTTTTCCATTTTTTTGCGCCAAAGATAGCGATTATAGCATAAACACCATACAGTATCGAGGTAAAATATAGTTCCTTATAAATATATAGTCCGGCGCTCACCACATCGACTGCCACCCATACCCACCATTGCTCTATGTATTTACGCGCCAGCATCCACATGGCAGTGATGCTGAGGGCGGTGGTAAACGAGTCGAGAACCGGCACCGTGCTGTCGGTAAACCGCACCAATATATAATAGATCACAGCAAAAAGCAGCGTCGTTATCAAGAGTAGCGGTACGTAGTATCGTCCGGGCATGAAGCTGATGGGGAGTTCTTGCTCCGCCCGCTCTCGACTGCCGCCCGATGGATCCGTCCGTCGACGCTTGCCGCCATACTTCCAGACCAACCAACCGTAGACTGCTGCGGCGAGGTAATAGATATTAATGCCGAAGTCGGCATACAATCCTGCCTCATAATAGACGATGATGTAGATAGCAGGCATTATGATACCTGCTATCCAAAGGTAAATACTGGCGCGATACTCCAACCAGAGATAAACAATGCCTGTCAGCGTACCGACAATCTCCAGAAAGTGTTCCATATCTTCCATGCACCTTAAAATGTGAGGGTCAGATGTGCCAGCGCATGGATGCCCGCGTTGGGGTAATAGGCGGCATAACCGTCGGATGCATAACCATTGCTTTCGTACATCTCGTTAAAGAGGTTGTAGATGGTGGCGCCGACGGTGATGCTTTTGACGCCTTTCAAACCGAAAGTATAAGCCAGATTCAGGTTGTTGACGAACCACGCATCGAGCATGCAGTTGCTGTCGTTCTCATTGCTGAGGAACTGCTTGCCTACATATTGCGACTGCAGAGAGGCACTCCATCTCCTCAAGTCGAAGGCGATGAGGCTGTTTGCCATGAAGTCGGGCGAGAAAGCAATAGGCACCCTGCCCGTATCGAGTTTGACACGGTTACGGCTCCACGTGGCGTTGACGTCCCATCGCAGAGCGGGAATTATTTGTATGCCTGCCATCAGCTCTATGCCCATGCGGTAGCTCTCTTTAACGTTGGCAGTGACGGGTTCGCCTATCTCATTCAAGGCGCCGGTCAGCACGAGCTGGTTGTCGTAATCCATCAAGTAGAGGTTGACTCCGGCGTGAAAACGTTGATGGCGGAAAGTGTATCCCGCCTCATAGTCGAACATCCGTTCGGCGTGCGGATGGGTTTCCAGCAGATTGTCGGTGTAGTTGTTGCGGGTAGGCTCCTTGTGCGCCACGCTGAAAGAGGCATAGACGGCTTGCTGCTTGTTGATGCTCCAATAGGCGCCGGCTTTGGGGTTGAAGAAGGTGAACGACTCGTCGACAGCCAACTGCTGCGGAGTATTGATGCGCCAGTCCCACTGGTCGCCTGTGCCGTGAATGCGGTAGCGCAAGTGCCGCAGTTGCAAGTCGGCATAGAGCGACAAGCCGTCGGTTACGACATAGTTGGCTTTGGCATAGAGGTTGGCATCGTCTTTCTTACCCTTGTTACGGTAATACTCGTGGTCGGGGTTGAGCTTGCCCAGATAATTCTTTACCCACATCACTCGTCCGCGGTGTGTATTCTCGTAATGGTTGGCTGCACCGCCAATACTTGCCGTGAGAGATTCGCTCTTGTAATCAACCGAAAAGATGGCACCTCCAAAGCCGCTCTTCACCAATTTGCGACGTATCAGGTTACTTCGGGTCACGGTGTCGCCGTCGACGATGTAAGGCGTCAAGCCATATTCGGTCAAGGTGCGGCGGTTTTTGTACTCTTCGTAGTAGCCATCGCCATCGGTATAGTGCAACGCCGCGTTCAGGTGCCAAGTGTCCGACAGTTCATGGTTCCACAGCAGTTGGTAGTGCGTCTGTCGGTAGAGGTCTATCTGGTTGTCGTAGAATCCTGTCGGGTTGCCGTTATCATCTTCGATTACCCCGTTGGGGTTGTAGGTGCGGTCGCTCTTCAGCGTCTCCTTGTCGATGCCGTCCCACGCGTGGTAGGTCTCTTCCTTGCCTCCGAAGGTGATGAACTTCAGCGAGCCGCGGTCGTGATAATAGCCTGCCTGCACGAAGTACGACTTCAGGTCGGCAAAGGCGCGGTCGCGATAGCCGTCGCTGTGGATGTTGGAGAGACGGATGTCTACGCCCCAATGGTTGTTTATCAGTCCGGTGCTTGCCTTGACCGTCTCCTTGTGCGTATGAAACGATCCGTATGAACCTGAGAACTCTGCGTAGGGCGTGGGCGAGATACCCTGTGTCTGCATGTTGATGCTTCCGCCGAAGGCGCCTGCACCGTTGGTCGAGGTGCCTGCCCCGCGCTGAATCTGAATATCTTGCAGCGACGAAGCGATGTCGGGCGTGTTCACCCAATAAATAGAGTTGCTTTCGGCATCGTTCATCGGTATGCCGTTGGTGGTGACGTTGATGCGGCTGGCATCGGTACCGCGTATGCGTATGGCAGTATAGCCTACGCCTGCTCCGGCGTCGCTGGTGGTGAGCACCGAGGGCGTGAAAGAGAGCAGATAAGGGATGTCGACCCCGAAGTTTTGCTTTTTCAGCTGCTGTTTAGTTACGTTGGTGTAAGCCACGGGTGTGGTGCCTGTGGCACGTGTAGAGACAACTTCTACCTCTTGCAGACCGATCGTCCGCAAGCTGTCGGTGTCGTGCGCCTGTGCGCCAACAAGCGGCAACACCATCGCCAGGCATGCCGCGGTTGCAAATTTGTTCATTGCAATCAGTTTTTAAAGATTAAACAGAAAAGGGGAGCTTTTCTTCCGTTCCCTTCGCCGGCACTACCCGGATCAGGTGCTATGGGTATGATCTCAGCCCGTCGTATTAGGGCACCCCTCGTAAAATTAATGGTGGGAAGTTGCTTTGCAAAAGCCTCTTTCCGGCGGCAAAAGTATATGTTTTGCGAGAAACCGACAAAACAAAATACAAAAAAGTATGTTATTTAGGTTCATCTATGTTTTTTTTATAATCTCATCTACATTTTAAACCAAAAAATTTATGTTTTCGTCTTCTTCTTTTACGTTAGAAAAGCTGATCGATGTAGCCATCTCGCTGGGTGGTCGCATCGTGGCTGCGCTGGTGATATTTATCGTCGGCAGGTTCCTGATCTCTCTGATCAATAGAGTAGTGGCTAAGGTGCTGGCTAAACGCAAAGTCGATGCCGGCGTGCAGAGCTTCACCAAGAGCTTGGTGAATATCTTATTGATGATTCTGCTGATTGTGGCTATTGTCAGTAAATTGGGTATCGAAACGACTTCGTTTGCGGCGTTGCTGGCATCTGCCGGTGTGGCAGTGGGTTTGGCTTTATCGGGCAATCTTCAGAACTTTGCCGGCGGACTGATTATTCTGGTGCTTCGTCCGTTCAAGGTGGGCGACTTCATAGAGTGTCAGGGTGTGTCGGGTTCGGTGCGCGAGATACAGATCTTCCACACCATTCTGACTACTCCCGACAACAAGGTAGTGTTTATACCCAACGGCTCACTCAGTGGCGGCACCATTGTGAATTACAGCAAGGAAGATACGCGTCGTGTCGACTGGGTGGTGGGCGTAGAGTACGGCTCGGATTTCGACAAGGTGGAGAGCACCGTGCGCAGTGTGCTTGCCAAAGACAAACGCATCTTGCAGGCGCCCGCACCTTATATTGCCTTGAGTACGCTCAACAGCAGCAGTGTTGATGTAGTGATTCGTGCTTGGGTGAAGAGCGGCGACTATTGGGATGTGTGCCACAACTTCAATAAGCAGGTCTATGCTACCTTTAATGAAGTGGGTATTGGCTTCCCATTCCCACAGCTTACCGTTCACCAAGCGAAAGAGTAGCCGGTGCGGCTACTCCTCCATTCGTACTTCCAATACCTGATGCATGGAGAAATTCTCTAATCCCAAATAGTACGAAGCGGTATCTATGAGCGCTTCCATGGGCACCAACCCGATGATTTCACTGCCGACTATGCTCACTCCGTAGCGCCGGGCTTCGATACGTACCAGTTCGAAGGCGCGATAAAGAGCGGTGTGCGTATAGTCGGTCATGTTGATAGACACCTGCGTGATGCCACGCTCTTTCAGCTCTACCCCCATGGCTTTGCAATAGCGCAGTCCGCCTCCGATGAAGCGGATTTTCTTTGCAATGTCGGTAGCGATGCAGAGCTGGGGTGTATTGAGGTTGATGTTGTATGCCACGAGTGGCGAGCGGGCACCTATAGCCACTGCTCCGGCAGTGGGATGCGGCAGAGGTGCGCCGTAATCGGGCTTCCAGTCGGGCGACTTCATCTTCTCCGTCAATCCCTCAAACTCACCTTTACGCACGGCGGCGAGGTTTTCGCGGTGTGGAGCGGTGGCAGATTTCTCGTACAGATACACCGGCAATCCGTAGCGGGTAGCTGCCTCGGCTGCCACTTCGCGCGAGAGAGCGATGGCTTCGGTCATGGTTACATTCCTGATCGGGATGAAAGGCACCACATCTACGGCGCCCATACGCGGATGCTGTCCGCTGTGCAGATTGAGGTCGATGACCGATACGGCTACGCCGATGGCATCGAGTACCGCCTCCTTCAAGGCTTCGGGTTCGCCCACTACGGTCACTACCGAACGGTTATGGTCTTCGTCGTTGCTGTAATCCAACAGCTTCACCCCTTTGCGGGCACGGAAAGGAGCGATGATACGGTCGAGCTTTTGCAAATCGCGTCCCTCACTGAAGTTGGGGACACATTCAATAATACGGTCTATCATGCGTTTTTATATTTTGTTGGTTATATGGGGGGCAAAGGTAATCACTTTTCCCCATCCCGTCATTTGTCGGTTGCGCTTATTGCTGTTTACCCGCCATCAAAAAACATCCGCAGAATAGTTCTGTTCTATAAAACGTTTCTTATATTTGCGGCACGAATGAAATGGGTATTCTCAATTTTAAAAGCGATAATTATGAAATACTTAGATCCCAAAGCCGATCTCACCGTTAAAAAGGTGTTCGGCGAGCATCCCACCCTAATTATGACCCATATACTGATAATAGAAGATGAACAACGCGTAGCCGAATTGCTCAAAAACGGTCTCGAAGAGAGTGGATACCAAACCATGGTGGCGTATGACGGCGATATGGGGCTACGATTGTTTCGCACCCACACTTTTCAACTGATCATATCCGATATTATTTTGCCAAAGACCAACGGATTAGATCTTTGTCGCGAAATAAGACGCATCAACCCCGCCGTGCCTATCCTTATGCTCACCGCCTTAGGCTCGACCGACGACAAACTCGACGGATTCGACGCCGGAGCCGATGATTATATGGTGAAGCCCTTCGACTTCCGCGAATTATACGCGCGTATTCGGGCATTACTCAAACGAGGCAGCAGCCCCGTTCCCGAACCACCCGTCGAACTTAATTATGCTGATCTGCACATCGACCTGCCGGGCAAGCAGGTCACCCGGGCAGGCATCCCCGTCAAGCTATCGCCCAAAGAGTACAATCTGCTGCTATACATGACAGAAAACCCCGAACGCGTACTCTCGCGCATGGAAATAGCCGAGCAGGTGTGGAACACGCACTTTGATACCGGAACCAATTTTATTGATGTGTACATCAACTATCTGCGTAAGAAGATAGACCGCGATTTTCCCACCAAGCTCATACACACCCGACAAGGCATGGGGTTTGTGCTGAGTGATAAACAGGCTGAAGAAATATGAACTGTCATGAAGATCCGCACCTCCCTTACCCTCCGCTACACCGGCATTACCGCTGCCATATTCTTTATCTTCATCGTTACCATCTACGGCGTGAACGAACACTCGCGTAGCGCCACCTTCTTCCGCGATTTGAAAAGCGAAGCCGTCACCAAAGCGCACCTGTTCCTCAATAATCAAGTCGACGCAGCTACCATGCAGTCGATCTACCTCAATAACACCAAATTTATCAACGAAGTCGAGGTGGCAGTGTATGATACCGCAAATCACATCCTCTATCACGACGCTCTCCAGAACGACATTGTCAAGGAAACACCCCAGATGCTAAAGCGCATCCGACGCGACAAAGAGTTCGCATTCTACATCGGCGACTATCAGGCGGTGGGCATTGTTTATACCTTTAATAATAAGGAGTACCTCGTCACAGCTGCCGCCTACGACGGCTACGGCTATACCCAACGACGCGTGATGGTTCTCACCCTCGGACTGATGCTTGTAGGCGGACTGACCATTTTGCTCGTCGTGGGCTACCTGCTGGCACGCAGTGCACTCACACCCATAGATGCACTGCTGGCACGACTCGAAAAGTCGTATCGCGCACAGGCAATGTTTGTCAGCAACGTGTCGCACGAATTGCGTACCCCCATGGCTGCCCTGTCGGGCGAACTCGACCTTGCCCTGCAAAAAGAACGCACCGCTCCGCAGTATCAAGCTGCAATAGGCAACGCACTACAAGATGCACGACGTGTTGTCAAGCTCATCGACGACCTGCTTAATCTGGCGAAAGCCGATTACGACCCCGACCAAATCAAACAAGAAGAGGTCAGACTCGACGAACTGCTGCTCGACGCCCGACAGTTGGTGCTGCGCGCACACGCCGACTATCGTGTCGAGTTGGTCTTTGAGCAGGAAGCCGATGACGACCGCGCACTCACTGTCGTTGCCAACAGCTATCTGCTCACAACAGCCTTCGTCAACCTTATCGAAAACAACTGCAAGTATTCGCAAAACCACACCTCATTTATACAAATCTCGTTCTGGGAACAGTGGGCTATCGTACGCCTCTCCGACGACGGGGTGGGCATGTCGGATACCGACAAGCAAAACCTCTTCAAGCTCTTCTACCGCGGCGAAAATAGCAACGTCGCAGCCGGATACGGTATCGGAATGGCGCTCACGCAAAAAATCATCACCCTGTACCACGGAGAGATCGCCGTATTCTCCGAACAGGGCGAAGGAACATCGTTTTTAGTAAAGCTGCCGCACGTGAAATCTTAATATTTCACCCATTGTACCCCCATCTACCCCCATTTATGCCTAATTTGTGTTAAAATGGAAGCTTTTTTCTCGAAATATTTGGTGGGTATTGTAAAACGAGATACTTTTGTCGTCGAATTGTTTGGCAGTTGTCCAAACTGACAAGCATGGGGCTTTAAAAACAATTTAATTATGAAACGTGTAAGCGTAACAATTACATCCTTCTACTTTCCGGAGGCGAAAGTGTGCAAGGAATCCGCATTAGCCGAAGATGCACCGTTGCATCGACAATATGCGACCTCCGGTGAGCCGGATCAACCAACTTTTACATTCATACTCTAAACAAATCACACACAGTGTGTGTGGGCTTGAGGCATGGCGTCTTGTCAAAAAGACAATGCCAAACAAAGAAGGTATAGACACAAACATACCTTGATGTAACTATATCTTAAAAAAGATAGGATAAATTGTGTAACTAATTTTAGTGAAGCTTATAATCATAAGCGGCACGTAGCAAACACGTGCCTGTACAAACTACGATAATCGAACTTTTTAACAATGAGAAAAGGAATTAAATGTTTTATAATGTGCGCGTTACTGCTATTTATGGCGCAGCAAGCCACCGCACAATTATATGATACGACGCACAACGACTTCAAGCGGACGTCGGGGATGCCGTGGTGGGCAGTAAAAACCAATTTGCTCTATGATGCCACTACCACCTTTAATCTGGGTACAGAGGTACGGCTGGCAAAAAAAGCCACTTTCGACTTGTCGTTCAACTACAATCCGTGGACGTTCAGCGACAATAAGAAATTCAAGCACCTGCTGATACAGCCCGAATTTCGTTACTGGCTTTGCGAAGCCTTCTACGGACACTTCTTGGGAGCACATTTCCTTTATTCACATTATAATGTAGGTGGCGTTCACTTGCCATTCGGATTTTTTCCTGCACTGCGCGACCGCCGATACCAAGGCGACCTCTACGGAGTGGGCATTGATTGGGGGTACCACTGGATCTGGTCGTCTAGGTGGAGCATGGAGTTCTCTGTGGGTGTAGGATATGTTTATACCGATTATAAAAAATACAGGTGTGAGCACTGCGGCGACGAACTTGGGCGCGAAAAGAAAAGCTATTTCACACCCACCAAAGTGGCTGTCAGCCTGATATATATGATTAAATAGCAACACAAATATGAAAAAATATATATTCTCTTTCATGACATGGCTCGCGGTTGGCGTAACCGGCAGCGTGCTTGCTCAAAGCAATTATGGTGGTAAGATTAAAGTGGTACCACATGAAGCTATACATCGAGGCGATTCCGTATATCTGAAAATAGACCTCTCACTCGAAGGATTGTCGGTCGGCACCGACCGGTCGCTTACGCTGACACCCATGTTGATGGCAGGAGACCGAAACTGCGAATTGCCGTCTATACTGATTAACGGCGCCACACGGCAAAAGCTCTACGACAGAGAGCATAGCCTGAACAAAAAGTTGCCTGTACCTTATATGGTGCTCACCAGTAAGCGACAAAACGACGACCGCTCGGTAGGCAACTACGACCGTACCATATCCTACGCCGCTGCCGTTGCCTACGCCGACTGGATGCACGACGCACGGGTGGTGATGCTCGAAGACCTATGTGGGTGCGGCGGACATGCCGAGCAGGTCTCTATCGAGCCGCTGGCAACCCGACTGCAGCATGTCACCGACACCATCGTTACACCTGTCGGCGAATACACCATGCACCCCGTATTGGCATACATCCGTCCACAAGTCGAAGCGCACAAGGAGCGTAGCGAAAGCCACGAAATCAACCTGCACTTCCCCGTAGGACAGAGCACACTGCTGCCCGACTTCAGTGATAATGCTGCCGAACTGGCAGGTATAGAGAAGCAGATTCGTAACATTCAAAGCGAATCGGGTCTGACGCTCGACGGCATGAGTGTACGCGGAGCCGCCTCTCTCGAAGGAAGCGAAGCCTCCAACGCCCGACTGTCGGAAGGACGTGCACAAGCACTGCTCAACTACCTCTCGACACGAACCAGCCTGCCTTATGGCATCTGTCGTGTACTGCCCGGCGGCGAAGATTGGGAAATGATGCGCAAAGAGGTCGAAGAGAACCCCATGCTGTCGACCCGACGCTACGAGCTGGAACAGATCATCAACCTGCCTGCCTCTGCCGACCGCAAGGAGCAATTGATTCGCCAAATGGACAACGGAGCCGTTTACCGCACACTCAATGTGTATGTGTTCCCGCGAATGCGACGTGTGATTTGCGACCTCAACTATTCGGTCAAAGCCTACAGCGTAGACGAAGCGCGCCGCGTATATACCACGCAACCGCAACTGCTTAGCTTGGAAGAACTCTATCTGCTTGCCAACAGCTACGACAGCTCCGACCCTCACTTTGGAGAGGTGTTTGAAACGGCTGCCCGACTGTTCCCCGACAATCAGACTGCCAGCCTCAATGCCGCAGCATCGTACCTGCAACAAGGCAATGCACAGCGTGCCAAGCTATATTTAGATAAGGTCACCGATACCAATACCGGCGAGTATGCCAACAATTTGGGCGTCTACTATCTCCTCACCGGAGATTACGCACAAGCCGGACAATGGCTCGACCGCGCCGCCGCACGCGGCTGCACCCAAGCCACGCAAAATAAAGCAGAGCTGCTGCACAAACAGCAATCCCTGAAACATTAAAAAACTGTGTTTTTAAGTATAAGTGTTTTTTAACCATTATTAATTAATCAATTTAATTTTTTTGTAATTATGAAAAATTTGAAAACAATGTTTATGTTCGCTGCCGCTTTGATGGCAGGTGCGTTGACAAGTTGCTCGAACGAGGACAATCCGAATTCGAATGGCGACGGAACTACAAAGAATGTTTTAATCAAGTTGGTACAACCGACAGAGGAAAGCACCAGAACGGTGGGGTCTGCTGTTGCGAACAACACAAGATTGACACTGTCGTCCGGTTTGTTGGTGTTCTTGAGCGGCAACACGGTAACCAACAGCTTCACGATCTACAAGTCGGCTGCTGTTGCTCCGACTGGGGATGATTTGTCGTTCGACGATCTGGATGGCAGCAAACAGATCAAGGTGAATTCAACCGCCAATAAGGTTGCCTTGGTTGTGAATACCTCTGCTACGATTGCCGTAGGTCAGAGCTGGTCGGGTTTCTTAGCCGGTAAGCTGATCGAGGCTCAAAGCCAAACCGCAGAAGGTAACGTAAATATCTATGGCATCGCAGATCTGAGTGGAAAGGATGGCGACAGTGATGGTAAAACAGATGTAGGTTCGGATGGTAACGAAATTTACGCAGCTACTGTCATTCTTGCTCCTACGGAAGCTCGTTTTGAGGTAACCGATATGAAACTCTACGGTTTCATCGAATCTCTGAACGTAACCGGTGTTTACATGGATGGTTTTTACACAAAGGCTCAGTTAGACGGTGTATTTACCAATGCAAGCGGTGTTGCTCTGACAACCACTCCTTTGAAGGATCTGTCGCACAATCATGAACTGATCGATGATCATACTGACTATCCTACAACTTGGAATCCTGCATTGTATGATGAAAATGCAGCCGGATGGGGTATTACATCGCGCGTTCAATCTGACGGTAGCGACGATGGTTTAGTTTCTGCTCCTACTTATGGTGCTTCGAGCAAGAGCGGTGTTTGGGGATACTATGTATTTGCAACTCCTGCTTATACACATCCTGCAACTCCCGACTTCACAGGAACGACTACCGGAAGCGCTGTACCTGTTGTCTTGATTCGTGTAGACCACGTTAAATGCGCTGTGGGTACTGCAACCGACGGTTCACAGACCAACGCCGAGACTGCTGCCGAATATTGGGGAACAGCCGGTGAGAAAGAATTCTGGATCACCATCAGTGGCTTCAACTACAACAGCAAGAAAGTTGAGCACATCCAAGGTGGTTACATCTATGCTACCAACGCCGGCGCTCTCAAGGTTTCCGAGAAAGAGCTGGGCAAAGAGCCTAACATTACTTCTATCAATGCCGAGATTACCATCTCTCCGCTGCCTTGGGCACGTGTAGGCGTTGATCCTATCCTGTAATAGAACCCAGTAATTAGCTATTATACTACACAAGTGAAAGGCGGGGAGTTGCTCCCGCGAGCACTCTCCGCTTCTCTTTCTTTTCTAACGAATTAATCATTTATTAACAATAACTGGCACGATGAATTTACTTAAAACGATATTCGCATTCGGGTTACTGTCGGTAGCTTTTACCGGTTGCGACCAGATTGATGAAGATTTGACGGCCTGTGAAGGGGAAGCTGTGATTCATTTCGACTACCCGTACAACGGACAGATGAATTATTTCCTCGACCACATCGACAACGTAAAGGCATATATCTTTAAAGTGGAGAATGGCGTGCTCGTTGAAGACCGGTTTATTCCACGTGACTCATTAGAGGCATTCCAAGGCATGAAAGTGAACTTGCCGGTAGGCGAGTACAAAGCGGTGTTCTGGGGAGATGCCGAAGAACATACCACCATAGACTGGCACAGACAATTAACCTACAACCCGTTGCTGTTTGACGAAAAAGCGGAAACCGACCAAACGATACATACCGACGATGACCTGGATTATTCGCAAATCACCTTTCAAGTCGTAAGAACACCCGATCCCAACAAAGTGGATACGGCTCACTTCGAACCGGCATATATCAAATTTTTTATTGATGTAATGATGCCCCAAGGCTTGTCTGCCGATTATATTCCGGCAATAGCCATAGGCAACCTGAATACCGAAATTTACGACTTTAACATGCAACCCAGCAACGCCAACGATGACGATTATACCTTCTACCCCACGCATACGTTAGAGCCGAATCATAATACCGCTCGCAGAACACGGGTAACCGTACCTGCCACTCCCGAAGAGGGCGGATACGAACTTAAAGAAACCGAAAAGGGAATGATATACGTGCTGGCAACCAGTACGCTGACGCACCGTCTTGCCAACGACAACCCTGTAAAAATAAAGTTGTACAAGAACAGTGCCATGAGTGGGAACCCCATACAGACGCTCAACCTGAGCGAGTTCATGGCGCAGCACAACATCTATATTGAACCTAAAAAGGAGTGTACCATCAGCATCACCTTCGTGATAGGACTGAATGGCGAGATCACGATCCAAGCATTGCCTTGGGAGAAAGTAGGAGTTGACCCGATATTCCCGAACATCGGGGATGGTACATCAAATTAAAATAAAGAAAATAACCGCGATGAAAAAGTTTAATTATATAGTTCTGACTTCCTTATTGGTGACAGGAGCCGTATGCTCCATGTTGGGGGGGTGCGAAGTTGACCAAGGAAACAATGTGGGTAAAAACAAGGTACCGGTGGTGCTGAACATCACCATGTCGACCGATAGAACGCCACAATCGAGAGCCATTGTCGCCGGAGCATCCGATGCACCTTCCGTAGACCATATACAGGCATTCTTTTTTTCCGACGGTATGCTTTCGCTCAGAGGAGAGAAAAAACTGGTACAAAACGGAGCTACATTCGAGGGAGTGCCCACCAGTGTAGACAAAATATACGTGATAGGATATCCTACCGAAACCTTTACCTCGCCCGTCGTACCGGAAGGTATTGTCCGGGAATCCGATTTGCTCAAAGTGATGGTAGACATCACTGCCCAGACAACAACCGATACCAAATTGGTCAACTCCTTTGGTGTAGAAACCGTCAACCTCAGCGGAATAACAGAAGGAACGACTTGGAAAAAGAAAATCGAAGTAAAACCCGCTATCTCGCGCATAGAGATAGAGAAGATCGACCCTACTGTCACAACCTCATCCTTAACGATTCGCAATAAAATCAAAAAATTCAACCTTGACTATATTTATATAAACAACACTTACACTCAATTAGGCTTAAACAATACTACCGTGCCTACTGCCGGCGGTAGCGTGCTCAACTATGGAGGTTACTCCATCGATAGCTCCACGGCGTGGGGCAATCCGGCAACCTTCTTCGGCAGTAACTATTACGACGAGATTACGGGTACGAAGGGACAAACGTCCTATTCGCCCGGAATCTCGAAGTATTGGGGGTATTATGTGGCGTCGCTCTCTGCCGCTGCCGGTAAAGGAACCACCATCAACGAAGTCCAGCAAACCGTGTTGCCGCATATCGTTCTGAAGATGAGCAACCTTGTGCTCGACGATGGCGACGACGACGACACCAACGATGTAACGGTGCCCGGACCGATGTTTCTCACCATTATGCGCTACAACGTGAAAGCGACCTCCGAGGTGGCAGCCCACGAGTTGACGCAGATGGAGCCGGGCTGCGTGTATGTCATCAATAATATTGCGTTCGGATTGGAGCATCTGTCTATCCTGCCCGAACAGCCTGCCTCCGATTTCTACGTCAATCTCACCGTAGTAGACTGGGTAAACGTATTGGTAAACGGCGATGTGGATTAAGCAACGTTCGTGCCCCAACATTTTAAACTTGAATATTGCAATGATGAAAGATTCTGAAATACGAAATAAAGAAATGGTGCGAACTACGGCCATAGTTTGCACCGACCCCCCGGGTATAAAACCTATAACCGAAGAGGAGAGGATGTCTGTTACCGCTAAGCCCCATCGTGGTGTGGCACACTCTCCTTCTTACCCGGGTGTTTTGGGGGAGGCACTTCTCGCTATGAGAAGTGCACTACCTCTAATTACTGCATGGATCATACTGTTGGGAACCCTGACACTCGCAGCATGTTCCGACGAGATAGCGCAGCAAGAAGACAACAACGGCACAGACGCCGGTGAGGTAATGGTTCATTTCAACGTTCAAGTGAGGGGGAATACCGAAATAGCCACCCGCACCGATGCCGAGGCAGTCGAAGCAGACGAAAACAAAATCAACAATCTGGTAGCCATTGTATTCGACAGCGACAACAAACTGGCGTACATGGCTACGATTGTCTCACACGATAAGGAGAAGCATACGCTCACCCTGAAGATGAAAGTATCGGCAGATACAGGCGACAAACAGCGCGTGGTGCTCCTTGCCAACTATTACAAAACATCGGGTGCGCTCTATGGCGGTACCGATGCGAACAACGACAAAGGCAAGGATTACGACACTTGGCGCAGCAGCCTCGAGCTGAAAGCGGGTGCTACGGTAGTCGACGTTCCCGACCATGGCGTACCTATGTGGGGCGAATCGGCTGCGTTTATTGTCAAAGCAGGCGCCTCCGGTCAGTCGATAGCGCTGATGCGCGCATTGGCACGCATCGACATCGCGCTGAAGTTGACCAAAGGCACCGACGGTAAGTACGGTACCGATGCCGCCGGATTGCCGGGGTATACGCTCAACGACGTAACCATCTACTACGGAAGCACCTACGGCGCGCTCATACCGCTTGCTGCCAACCTTACCAACGGCAAAATCACCGCGCCTACCGTGCCTGCCGAGACCGATGTGGATGCCGACCATACCTACACCGTGACGGGCGACAAGTTAGTACGCCATATCTACGTGGGCGAGCAGCCCAAAGGCGGATTCAGCGGCGACGGAACCAACGCTTTCACCATGGTGGCAGGTATCACCCATCAAGGCATCGAATCGTACTACCGCATCAATCTGACCGCACAGAACAACGAAAGCGCCCTGCTCGACATCCTGCGTAACCACCGCTATATCATCAATATACAGAATATCACCGGCAAAGGGTGGGCAGACAAGGAGACGGCGCTCGCCTCCAAGCCGGCAAACATCGAGTGGGTATGCGATGTAGAGGATTACAACCAGAGCACCCAGATTTCGGGCAATTACTATTTTCAGATAGACAAATGGATTACGGTGGGCGGCAATAGCACCAATCACAAGAAGGTGAAGTTCAAAACCAACCTGCCCCACATCACCCAAGCCAACTTCGCATGGAACGAGAAGCTCTCGGCTGCCAACGTGACCACCATCTTCAAGAGCCTCGACGTGGTAGACCTCTCGACCTCGGCAACCGGCATCACCACCGGAGCGCTCTATGTTGAAGCCAACGAAACCAACACGACCGGTGCGTTGCGGGGAACCTACTTCATTGATGTGAAAGAGGTAAAACCCATCGACGACTTCACCATTGAAGTGTCGCAAGATGTGGGACGCAATATCTACGAGATTGTTGCTGCCACCCCTGCCGGATTGTATCTGCCTGTGGCTTACTATGCCAATGGCACCACCGTCAACGGCAGTCGTGTACGCAAGCGCTACCCGCTGCTCAACGGGGTGCACTATCTGGATGTGACCCTGCGCACACTGGCTTCCGACAACTTGAATAGCGGTTCCACCTCATGGGTGGTGAAGAGCGCGAAGAAGGTGAATGGCTACGAGTTTAGCGACACCGGTTTCTTCAAAGATGCCACCAAAGACCCCGACAAAACGATTGCATACAATTATACCGACGACGACGGCAAGCCGCAAACCGCCTCTATCAAAGTGCGCGACTTCCATGTCAAGGTGCGTGCCGTCTACTCTCCCGACCCATCCAACCCGCAGGCGGGCACCTTCCCGTTACTGGGAGGCTACGACTTTTTCGACCTGACCACCGAGGGCACCGATTTGATGAACTCCGGCGCAGTGACCGGATTTAGCTCGGTACGCATCAAAGTGGGATACGACCTGAAGCAGCTCACCACCTATTCATGGTATCGGGGTTACTTTGGTTACAGCACCGAGTGCGGCGGATCGAAAACCATGCTCAACTCGACCTACAACTTTAGCCTGACGGGCACCGTGCCCGTCGAGGGGTTTGTCAAGAAGCAGCCTGCCCGCTCGGAATATCTGGGCGCCGTGATGGGCACCAACCACGCTTTGGTGAAAGCCATCAATACCACTGCCATCAATGCAGGCACAGCCCCCGATATTGTGCTGTTGGCGCTTAACTTCCGCTTCGATTCGAGTAGCGCCCCCGTGGTATGGAATTACATCAAGAACGGCGGTGTGGTGATTATGCTCTCCGACGGATACTACAAAAGCAGCCTCAAAGACAATGTAGAGCAGGTGGTTTATCGGGTCGTGAAAGATGGAGCTACTCCCCCTGCCACTCCCTCTATCAGCTCTCTGACAGGCAGCGGTAAAAACTGGCTCTACGACGGCGGCGGCGGAACCATCTATCCTTTTCCGGCGAAAGGTGAGACGTATGACAACTCACCCGACATCACCGACCCCATCCTGAACGGTCCGTTCTTGGATTTGCGCGGTCGGCAATGGGGCGACGATGTCTCTGCCACCGGATTTGTGACCGGACTGACGGCGAGCGACCCCGTGGTGATCTACACTCGCGACAGCGACGAGCGCAACAAAGACGCCTCAGCCGGTCACAGCAACTACGGCGGCACCGGCAAGCGGGGCACCACCCTGTTTCGCAGCACGAAATACGGATTCCTCTATGTGGCAGACGGCGGGTTCATCTCGCAACACAGCTACACACTGGGCAACACCGGACGCGAGCCGTTCTATATCGATAGACAGGGCAGACCTGTTATCGTGACGCGCTTCGGCGGAACGTTGCCGCGCCGACCGGTCTACAACTCTTACGTGTTTGGCAACATCATGGCGTGGGCAATAGACTATGCCCAGTTCTACGGTGTCAACAGTAAGACGAAAGCTACCGGCGATTATGCGCCTTGGTTTTAATACAAATATATCTCATGATTCAATTTTTGGTTAGTAGTAGTGCGACACCTCGACCGGTGAAGTGGTGATGCTTCATAGCTTCATCTGCGAGGTGTCTTTTGTTGCGATAAAACGATTAAAATAAAATGAATATGCTCTATAATATAAAGAAGTTGTGGTATGTAGCAGGTACGTTTATAGCGGTTGCACCGCTACTTGTCGGTTGCTCCGATGAACGGATTGAGCCTGCTCCCGTTGCCGGTGCAGAGGCTTACGTAACCCTCACCCTGAACACAGGCGATGCCGAACGGATGATCAGTCGGTCTATCTCGAAAGAGGAGGAGCGTACCATTCAGAACCTATCGGTGCTGGTTTACCGGAAGAATACCGCCGGTACCGACGACGAGTTGTATTACCAAGCCGATGTGGTGGGCGACTTGACGATAGACGCCAAGACCGGCAATACACAGGCGCTGGTGAAGCTGCTCAAGTCGGTCAACGGAGAGAAATACAGCATCGTTGTGGTAGCCAACTGCGGCAAAGATGTGGGCTATGTCAATATCGGCAAAAGCAAGACCTATTTGCAAAGTCACCTCACCTTTAGCTGCGCCAACAAATGGAAAGCCGAAACGGGTAGCGGTAACTACACCCCGATACCGATGTGGGGCGACTTGGATTACGCCGTGATAGACGCCAACACCGCTGCCACCGCACAGTCGCTGCAAATGTTGCGCTCCGTAGCACGCTTCGACGTGGGGCTGGACTTTGCCAACAAAGGCGACTTGTCGTCCGAAACGTTCAATGGACTCACCGGATACACACTCAGCTCGGTACATATCTACCGCAACCGCAACCAAGGATGGGTGATTCCTGCCCCCGGCAACTATGGCATCAACGCCAAGAGCGGTACCATAGAAGTCACCAAGCCCACCCCGGCGGGCAACCTTATCAATCTCGGTGTGGCAGGCAACACGAAAGATCGGGGGTTTGAATACAAAGTAAACAACGACGGTACCCATGCCTTTGTGCGCGGCATCTACGTCTCCGAGAACAGTGTGAGCACCACCGACGCTACCACAGCCGTGGTGGTAGGCATTACTGATGCCGACGGACACACGGGCTACTACCGCATGGACCTGATCGACGGCAATCGCGCCTCCGACGGTGTAGTACCGGTGCTGCGCAACCATCGATATATATTCAATGTGAAGTCGGTTACCGGACGTGGACAAGAGACCCCCGGCGATGCGCTGAATGCCGTCAATACCGACTTAACCTATAACGTGCTGATATGGGACGAGAACAATCAGAACATCTACCTATCGGGACGTTACTACTTCACGGTCGACAAACGCATCGTGGTTCTGCCCGTCTACGGCATCGATAGCGATGAAGTCGAGGAGGCTGTGACAGTGAAATACACGACCAACCTACCCAAAGAGAAGCTGCATTGGCAATGGGCATGGGATACACAGCGGGCTGCTACGCAAACCGACACCCTTGCATGGAACAACCAAATCGATGCCGACGGCACCGACCCCGACGGATACGTTGTTACCAACGGCACCATCAGTCTGACCGCCGCACCGGGTAACAACACGTTCAAAACCCTCATCGATTCGCTTTGCTTCACGGCAGGCGACATCAAGGGACACGTCACCGTGCAGCAGAGCAACATCGACATGAGCTACAAGATAGATTGCAAAAACGATTCCGTCTACGGCAGCTACATGGTGGGTGCCATTCCCGACTCGCTCGACAACTACATTGAGATGACCCTGACCGATATTCCGGTAGAGGCAGTAGGGTTGGAGTGGCATATCTGGACCAACGAAGCCGGCGGACTGAAGTTCGAAGGACGCGGAGTGATCACGCAGGGAGGCAAAGGTTCATCGCAGCTCGTGACGCTCTACCCGACCACCCACACACCGATGATTGGCGGCTTGTACACCTTCAACTTCTACTGCAACAGCACCAATTCGGCTTATTCACGCGCCGGGTCATACTCGACCGTAGATTGCTCGGTACAGATACCGATAGGCTTTAAGTCGAAAAAGATACTGTTTTGCGGCGATGTTTCTACCCGCCCGAACCTAACCTCTCCCAATCCGTCGTATAACTTCTTCTTTGGAATCCCTCCGGGGGCAACCGCCAATCCCAACTTCTCGATCAACGGACGCATGCCGGTCAACGGACTTCAAATAGACGTATGTACCTATGTGAGTGATTTGAAAGCCAAAGTGGAGGGACCTAATCCGCCTGACATTGTATTCCTTTCGTATAATAGAGATTTGACATCCGGCAATGGTGCCATGCGGGAGTATCTGGAGCGGGGAGGCGTCTTTATCTATGTAACGCAAGCTGAGGCAGGTCAACCTACCCAAAGCATATTGAATAGTTTCTTTGAGGTTCATGACGGCGACGACGCATCGGTTAAACGTGCTTCGGTAACAATTGCCAAATCATATAGCACCATGCATCAGTACACCAAAATCATCAAGCCGACGGGTATCGACAAAGACCCCATCTATACGGGCATACCCGATATAGAAGACAACCCCTTGTCTACCAAGGCGCCCTATTTTGCGCCGCTCGACGGTAGCAGTATCGATGGTAGGAATGCGGCTTTGAGCGATACCGCCGTATTCTTAGGCAGTGGTCAGGAACCGTTCCACGGAGTGATAACACCGGCAAGCGCAGCCTATAACAAGGATATTATTATGTACACCCAAGACACGATAAAAACCGGTGCCGGGGTGGTAGGTACCAAAGGCTCTGTCTTTGTCCGATGGAAGTCGCGTCATTTCGTGTTGATAACCGATGGCGGTGTGATGGGAGGTACAAAGAACACCACTTTGGATAATGTCCACTATCCGTTTCGTATCAACGACGACTTTAGCTACCGTCGCAACCCCTCCATTACAGGGAAGTATTTCTTTCCCAGCGATAACTCGCGCATCTTTGCCAATATCATGGCATGGGCTATCTATCAAGCAGAGTTTCATGGAATCAACAGTGGGGGATTGGATAATATCGACGACGATTCGGACGAGCTGACACGGAGCGCAAAACGTCACAAGGCGACGAAAGGCAAATCGACTACCTCGTCGCGAGGCAGCGCCGGTCGTCAACATAGCGACCGAACGGTCTTATAAGTAGCGATCAAAAACTATAATATACGCACAAATGCAATATAATTCATGATTCAATTTTTGGTTAGTAGTAGTGCGACACCTGATCGGTGAAGTGGTGATGCTTCATAGCTTCATGGACAGGTGTCCTTTTATGAATGAGAGATACAGAAAAGAAAAAATCTGTGGTCATCCGTCTGATCCGTGTTATCCGTGTGCCATATATCTGTTTTACTTTGTATAAGTTACAGATTTACCCTAAATTTGAAGTAAAAAAGGCATCGCACGAACTCCCGAAGAATGTTTGGGAAACGGTAAGCGCATTCTCCAACGCGGCTACCTCAAACGCATGGTACCCGAACTCTCGTACAATGCGCTGGACGACGAAACGTTTAACCGCAAACTGCAAATCGTAAAGGAGGGCAAACTGACTTACGGCGGTCTGCTGATGCTCGGTCGCAACGAAGAGATACAAGACAGCTTCCCCGACTTCTGGATAGATTACCTCGAGATACCCGGTCTCTCTTATGCCGATGCCGAACCGCGCTATACCTATCGCATTCAGTCAACCTCCTCATGCATACCGATTTTTTCAGCCCGATGAAGCCGCGCATTCGCGTATTTACCAACCGCATCGAGTTTGAAAACCCGGGCGCACTGCCCCGACCGGTCAAGGAGCTGCTCAACGAAGATGTCACCATTCCCCGCAACCCGGTGATAGCGAAACTGTTCCGCGTAGCAAACCTTTGCGAAAATGCCGGCTACGGCTTCGATAAGATGCTCGCTTGGAAGACGGAAACTCAACAAGAGGTGACGTTCGATACGTGGGTGGATAAAACAAAGGTCACTTTTATGCTCAAAGATGGTAAGGTGGTGATGCAGGAAAGTGTAAAGGAACCACAAGAAAACAACCTGAAAGGAGTCCGAAGAAAATCCATTACTTTCTGATATCCAAGTGAAAATAATGACGCTGTTAGAAGATACTCCGAATATCTCCCGCTCTTCAATTGCGAAACAACTATCTATCTCAAATGGAAGTGTACGACATCACATAGAAAAACTCAAAGAAGATGGAAAGATTAGACGCGAAGGATCAGATAAAGGTGGTTTCTGGGTAGTTATCAAAAAGTAGATCACAACATTATTCAATATGCAAACGGCGCAGCCCGTGAAAGGCTGCGCCATTTGTCGTGTTATGAGCGGTTATTGATACGGGTCGTCCGGATCAGTGCCTCCTCCTCCGGTGCTTCCGCCGTCGTCGGGATTATTGCCGTCGTCGGCTTTCGAGCCGAGGGCAATCTTATCCAGCGACACGAAATCCGCTTTTTGCAGTTCGGCTTTCAGCTCTTCGCCGGCGCGGAAATTCACATTGACTTGCTTGATGTTACGGACGGTCAAGTCCGACTTTTTCTCAACCCCTTCGGAGTTGATCGAGAGATCGAAAGTGCCCCAATCTCCCAGTTTTATGCTCTGCCCGTTGAGCAGTGAGCGGACTAATACCTTGTGTAACTGACGAATCGCCATCAGCGCTTCGCTTTGATTGAGGGTTGTCTCGTCGGAGATAAACTTAGCGACATCGGTTTCGCTGAGTTGCGCACTGAGGTGCTGTACGAAGTACCACTTTCGTGGTCCTTTAGGGTCGCGCGGATTGGGGCGCTGTACCGAATTTAATAAAATACTCATACTACTATTTTAATAATTAAACGTTTGCCGCACTTACGTGCAGCGTTAATAATTCTCTTCGTTTTTGTATGTTAGTAGTAGGAATTTGAACT
>JAISIN010000003.1 GCA_031262085.1 Prevotellaceae bacterium | reverse complement strand
ATGCTGATGGAGTAGATTTTCTTGATTTCTTTAAAAGATTCTCCCAAGTGGATGTGCTCGGTGACCGCTTTGGCAGTACCATACAAGATGCGCTCCATAAAGGCAAGCTCGCGCGTGTTCTGCACCTCAATGATGATAATCTCATCTTTGCTGTCGCGCGCTTTAATGTCTACACGATTGTATTTATCATCGGCAGCATCCTGATTGCCTTCGCTCTCGAGAATCTCAACGATGCGAATCGATTCGCCGAGCAGAACGGAGAGGAAGCCCTCCAACACCACAAAGTTGGCTTTCTGGCGCAACAGACGCTTGATTGCCCAATCGAAACGAATATATTTGCTTGGTTCCATATTGATTTTTAGTATCTTAATGATTATGGGAGCAAAAGTAGAGCAAATTTGTCGGTTATACAAAATATGAAAAGATAATTTGTCGAACCTGCAATAGCGTTATTGACGAACCTGCAATAGAGCTATTGACGAAGCTGCAATAGAGTTATTGACGAACCTGCAATAACGTTATTGACGAACCCGCGCAAAAAAACAACGCCACACTATGGCAAAGTGTTACGCGGAGACAATTTAATTCCATTATCTTTGTGCACCCAATCGACATAACCGTCGGTTGGGTGCACATATTTTGTAATTCATCCATTTAAATCTATCAACAATGAGAGGTATCCGAACCCTAACATTCGTAGTAACATTGCTCGTTTCGACCCTGCTGAGAGCCGAAGACGGGCTTAAACTTTGGTATGCCCGTCCTGCCGAACGGTGGGTGGAGGCTCTGCCCTTGGGAAATTCCCGACTGGGCGTGATGGTATATGGCAACCCTGCCAACGAAGAGCTTCAGCTCAACGAGGAGACACTGTGGGGAGGCAGTCCGCACAACAACGCCCAGCCCAAGGCTTTGAGTTTACTGCCCCGCGTGCGACAGCTCATCTTTGACGGTAAGAACGAGGAAGCCCAAGAGCTGATCGACAAGAACTTCCTCACCGGACAAAACGGCATGCCGTATCAGACCATCGGCAGCCTGATGCTCCACTTCGACGGGCACGATACGTACACCGACTATTACCGCGACCTGAACATTGAGCAGGCAGTAGCCACCACCCGATACAAAGTGGGCGAGGTGACTTACACCCGCGAGGTGTTTGCCTCGTTCACCGATAACGTCGTCATCGTCCGGCTGACCGCCGACCGTCAGGGGGCACTCTCATTCACAGCCGACTATAAGTCGCCCTTAGAGCACAGCGTCAAGAAGAAGGATGGCAAGCTGGTGCTCACCGGCATGGGACAGGCGCACGAAGGCGTGCCCGCCGCCATCCGCATGGAGACGCAGACGCAGGTGGTGGTACCCGACGGAAAAGTAACGGTAGATGCCGAGCGCATCAGCGTGTCGGGAGCTACCACTGCCACTCTTTACATCTCGGCAGCCACCAACTTCGTCAACTACAAAGACGTGAGCGGCAACGAGAGCAAGAAAGCCACCGCCTACCTGAAGGCTGCCCTCAAGAAGCCCTACGACGCTGCCAAAGCCGAACACACCACCTACTATCGCAAGCAGTTCGACCGCGTGAAGCTCGACCTCGGCACCAGCGATGCTGCCAAGGAGCAGACCGACCTCCGCGTGAAGAACTTCAACAACGGACGCGACATCTCGCTGCCCGTCCTGCTCTTCCAGTACGGACGCTATCTGCTCATCTCCTCCTCGCAACCCGGCGGACAGGCTGCCAACCTGCAAGGCATCTGGAACGACCAGTTGCTGGCGCCGTGGGACGGCAAGTACACCATCAACATCAACGCCGAGATGAACTACTGGCCTGCCGAAGTCACCAACCTGAGCGAAGATGCCGAACCCCTCTTCCGCTTGGTCAAGGAGCTGTCGGACAGCGGAGCCGAAACAGCACGCGTGATGTATGGTGCCGACGGCTGGGTAGCACACCACAACACCGACATCTGGCGCAGCAGCGGCGTGGTGGACGGCGCCTATTGGGGTATATGGCCTAACGGCGGCGCATGGCTCTGTACCCACCTCTGGGAGCACTATCTCTATACCGGCGACCGCGACTTTCTGAAGACATACTATCCCGTGATGAAAGGGGCAGCCGACTTCTTCCTGAGCTTCCTCGTAGAACATCCCACCTACCATTGGATGGTGACCGCACCCTCGACATCGCCCGAACACGGACCCGGCAAGTCGTCGACCGTGGCAGGCAGCACCATGGACAACCAGATTGCCTTCGACATCTTGAGCCAGACACGCGACGCTGCCCGCATCTTGGGCGAAGATGCCGCCTACATCGACAAGCTTGAGAACATGATACGCCGCCTCCCACCGATGCAAGTAGGCAAGTACAACCAACTACAAGAGTGGTTGGAAGATGCGGACGACCCCACCGACGAACACCGTCACGTGTCGCACCTCTACGGCTTGTATCCGAGCAACCAGATTTCGCCCTACACCCATCCGCACCTGTTTCAGGCAGCCAAGAACTCGCTCATCTACCGTGGCGACCAGGCAACAGGCTGGTCTATCGGCTGGAAAATCAACCTGTGGGCACGCCTGCTCGACGGCAACCACGCCTACAAGCTCATTCAGAACATGCTGGTGCTGGTCGAAGGTCGAAGCTTCCGCGGACACACCTATCCCAACCTGTTCGATGCACATCCGCCCTTCCAGATCGACGGCAACTTCGGCTACACTGCCGGCGTGGCAGAGATGCTGATGCAGAGCCACGACGGTGCGGTGCACCTGCTACCTGCCCTACCCGACGTATGGCGCACGGGCAGCGTGAGCGGACTGCGTGCCCGCGGCGGATTCGAGGTGAGCATGCAGTGGGATGGCGTAGAGCTGTCGCAAGCCGAGATTATCTCGCACTTGGGCGGCAACCTGCGCATTCGCTCTTACGTACCGCTCACCGGCGAAGGACTGACCCCGGCGCACGGTGAGAACCCCAACCCTTTCTTTGCCCGCCCCGACATAGCCAAGCCGCTCTTCTCCAAAGAGCTGTCGGCTCCCCAATACCCTCTACTTTACAACGTTTACGAATACGACCTGTCAACAGAGGCAGGCAAACATTATCTGCTGAAACGACAATGAAACAGAACACCTTTTTGTTAGTATGGCTTGCCCTGCTCACCGCCTGTGGACAGGTGAGCCGCCAGACCACCTCGCCCGACGGTGCATTGAGCGCCACGCTCGTCACCGAACCTGCCCACGACAATGCCGTCGCCATCCGTATCACCGATGCACGTGACAGCCTGCTGCTCAGCATCCCCACCATCGGCTTGGAGACCGACCGCCAACGCTTTGCCGACAACCTGCGACTGCTCAGTGTATCGACGCCCGTACAGGTGACCGACGACTACACCATGATTACCGGCAAGCGTACCCACTGCTTCAACCAAGGTACCGAACGCGCCTACCACTTAGCGAATGAGGCTGGTGATACGCTTACGCTCACCATTCGCGCCTACAACGACGGCATCGCCTTTAAGTACGGCATCCGCGCCGCCCAAGGAGACTCCGTCGCCCGCGAACTGACCACCTACCTCATTCCCGAAGGCACCACCCGATGGATACAAGGCTACGACGCGCAGAGCTACGAACGCCTCTATACCCCCTCTACCGACGGCAAGGCAACCCGCTTCGGCTGGCGACCCCCCACACAGGAGTGGGCTTATCCGGCGCTGGTCGAGCTGCCCGAATCGCGCTTCGCCCTCATCACCGAATCCAATATCCGTCGCGACCATTGCGGCTCGCTGCTCGACAACGAAGCCGACCTCAGCCGCTACCAAGTGCGCTATGCCGACCCCAAACAGCCCTGCAACGGCGCGTGGGAATCGCCGTGGCGGGTGCTCATCATCGGCTCGCTCTCTACGGTGGTCGAATCGACCCTCGTCAACGACCTTGCCGACCCCAACAAGCTCGCCGATACGTCGTGGATCATCCCGGGTACCGCCGCTTGGATTTACTGGGCATACAACCACGGCTCGGACAACTATCAAATCGTGAAGCAATACATCGATCTGGCCGCCCGCATGAAGTGGCGCTACGACCTCATCGATGCCGAATGGGATCGCATGGGCAATGGCGGCAACGTCGAAGATGCCGTGCGCTATGCGCTTTCGAAAGGAGTGAAACCGATGATTTGGTACAACTCCAGCATCTCGTGGCTGGAAGGCGCTCCCACACCACAGTTCCGCCTGAACGACCCGGCGAAGCGCGACCGCGAGTTCGCATGGTTGGACAGCATCGGCGTAGTGGGCGCCAAGGTCGACTTCTTTGCAGGCGACCAAGCATCGACCATGAACTACTACATCGACCTGCTCGAAGATGCTGCCCGTCACAAGCTGATGATGAACTTCCTCGGCGCCACCCTGCCGCGCGGCTGGCAACGCACCTATCCCAACATGATGACGGTGGAGGCAGTCTACGGCGCCGAATGGTATAACAACAACCGGATGCTGACCAATGCAGCGGCGGCACACAACGCCACGCTGCCTTTCACCCGCAACGTGGTCGGCTCGATGGACTATACGCCGGGCACCTTTACCGATTCGCAGAACCCGCACATCACCACGCATGGACACGAGCTGGCGCTTCAGGTGCTCTTCGAATCGGCATTGCAACACCGTCCCGACCGTCCGGAGACCTACTACAATTTGCCCGAAGCGGTACAGCATCTACTCACCGTCCTGCCCACCGTATGGGACGACACCCTGCTGCTGTCGGGCTATCCGGGCACCGATGTAGTGATGGCGCGTCGTAGCGGCAATGCTTGGTACATCGCCGGTATCAACGGCACCAACGAACCGCGCACGCTGAGTTTCTCGCTCGACAGACTCACTTCTCCCGCCGGCAAAGCCCTCCTGATAAAAGATGGCGCCGACAGTACCAGTTTCGATATACGCGCCGATTACACCCTACCGACAGACAAGCAGATCACCGTAGCGTGTCTGCCCCGCGGAGGATTCACCCTGATTATCGAATAACATGAAGTTCCTTTATTCTCTTTTCTCCCTGTGCTACCTGTGGATATCGACACCCATGGTAGCACAGGTAACCGATGCCACCGTCAACGGCAACGGCATCGACTGCCGACTGAGCGACGGACTGCTCAAGGTGGAGTTTGTCACGCCTGCCATCGTGCGGGTGCAATACACGCCCGAACTGGCTTTCTGCGGCAACAACACCGGCATCTGCGTGCCCCGCACACCCCATACGGTGCGTTTCACGCACTCGGTCGGCGAGACTTCCTATCGCCTGCAATCCGACAGTCTGGTGGTCGTAGTCGACCGGCAGAGCGGTGCCGTGAGCTACTCGGACATCGACGGCAC
The DNA here is from genome assembly GCA_031262085.1 of Prevotellaceae bacterium. Classification (GTDB taxonomy): domain Bacteria; phylum Bacteroidota; class Bacteroidia; order Bacteroidales; family Bacteroidaceae; genus Bacteroides. The sequence goes on along the minus strand of JAISIN010000003.1, from coordinate 22,138 downwards.
ACTGCTGGCAGAGGAAGATCGCATGCAGCCGCGCACCTGTCAGAAGGCGGACAGCATGCCCGATCACCTGTGGCAATATCGGATGAACTTCCGCCTGCAACCCGACGAAGCCATCTACGGTCTCGGCTCGCACGAGCAGGATTATATGAACCTGCGCGGAAAAACGCTCTACCTCTGCCAGCACAACCTCAAGGTGATGATACCCGTGCTCAACTCCACCGCCGGCTACGGCTTGCTCTCGGATGCCGGATGCGCCATGATTTTCAGCGACAGCGAGGCGGGTGCCTATCTCGAGATGGAGGCTGCCCGACAGATAGACTACTATTTCATGAAGGGGCGGACGCTCGATGCCGTCGTGGCCAATTACCGGCTGCTCACGGGCGAGGTGCCGATGATGCCGCGCTACCTCTTTGGCTACACCCAGTCGAAGGAGCGTTATGTCAGCTCCGACGACCTCGTCAACACGCTCAAGGAGTACCGTACCCGACGCATCCCCATCGACATGATTGTGCAAGACTGGAACTACTGGCCCAACGGTCAATGGGGCACGATGTCGATGAACCCCGAGTTTTATCCCGACAAGAAGGCGCTCGCCGACGAGATACACCGCCTGAACGCTAAGTTGATGATCTCCGTCTGGCCCAACCCCCAAGGCTCTGCGCAGACCGACGACTTCCGCCGCCGCGGCTTCATGCTGCCCGGCGATGCCTCGGTCTACGATGCATTCAATCCGCTGGCACGCGGTCTGTATTGGCAATATGCGAACAACGAGTTCTTCAGCAACGGCTTCGACGCTTGGTGGTGCGACTCGTCCGAACCCATCGACGCCGACTGGTCGTTCCGCATGCCCCAAGGCTACTCGTTCGACAGCTACCGCCAACGCTGGGAGTTGAACACTAATATCCTGAGCAACCTGCTGGGAGCCGAACGCAGCCAGCTCTACTCGCTCTACCACGCCATGGGCATCTACGAAAACCAACGCGCCACCTCCGATGCCAAGCGGGTGGTTAACCTCACCCGCTCCAGCTACGCCGGGCAGCAACGCTACGCCACCATCTCGTGGAATGGCGATGTGAGTGCCACGTGGCAGACGTTTGCTCAGATGATACCCGCCGGTCTGAACTACATGGCTACCGGCTCGCCCTATTGGACGGTGGACATCGGCGGCTTCTTCGTGGCCAACCGCCGCCTGTGGTACCACAAAGGCGACTACCCCCAAGGCGTTGCCGACATGGGCTACCGCGAACTCTACACGCGCATGTTCCAGTACGCCGCCTTCCTGCCCGTCTTCCGCAGCCACGGCTCGGACACGCCGCGTGAGGTGTGGCGATTCGGCACTCCCGGAGAGCCGTTCTACGAGAGCCTGATGACCATGATACGCCTGCGCTACCGCCTGCTGCCTTATGTCTATACGCTGGCAGGGCGCATACACACCGATCACTACACCCTGACGCGTGCCTTGGCGTTCGATTTTGCGCACGACCGAAAGGTGTTCGATCTGAAAGATGAGTTTATGTTTGGTCCCGCCCTGCTCGTAGCGCCCGTCACCACGCCGATGTACTACACCGCAGGCTCCACACCCGTCAATGACACCCCCCGCACGCGCACCGTCTATCTCCCGCAAGGCACTCGTTGGACAGACTTCTGGACAGGGAAAAGCTATGCGGGCGGCACGATCGTCACCGCCGAGGCGCCCATCGAGCGCATCCCCCTCTTTGTCCGTCAAGGTTCCATCATCCCCATGGGACCTGTCGTGCAATACAGCTCCGAACAGCCCGATGCCCCGTGGGAGGTGCGCATCTATCCGGGACGGGATGCCTCGTTCACCGTCTATGAAGACGAGGGCGACAACTACAACTACGAGCAGGGTGCCTCCGCTACCTACACCCTGACGTGGAACGACCGCAGCCGCACCCTCACCCTCTCCGCCCGCGAAGGCCACTTCCCCGGCATGACCGCTACGCGCCAGCTACGCTTGGTGGTGGTCGGCGAACGCTCGGGACTCGGCGCCGGCGAAGCCACCACCGACGGCACCGTCGTGACCTACAGCGGAAAAGAGATGGCAGTGAAACTGTAATGACTATACTTGCGAAAATATAATGACATACATCAACGATTACCGACCATGAAAAAGAGTATTATCACAGGAGTGTTTGTGTGCGGTGCGGTGGGGTTTGCTGCCGCACAACAGGTGAACTATATGGATCATCTGTATGATTTCGTCGAGAATACGGCTGTATTTGAACTCAATCAGGAAGAGGGACGCAGCTATTACATCCCGAAAAAGAACCTCTCGCTCAACGGCGACTGGAAGTTCTTCTGGAGTGATGTGCCGGAAGGCATCCCGCAAAAGTTCTATGAGACAGGCTTCAACGATCGGAAATGGGACCTCATTCAAGTGCCCTCCAACTGGGAAATGAAAGGCTACGGCGATAAAATGTTTCGCAACGTGCGCACGCCCTTCAAAGCCACCCCACCTGCTGTCCCGCGGGAGTACAACCCGACGGGTGCTTATCGCCGCACCTTTACGATTCCCGCTTCGTGGAAAGGCGACCAAATCTTCCTGCGCATGGAGAAAACCGCCTCCGCCTCTTTCGTCTGGATAAACGGACAGGAGGTAGGCTATAACGAAGGCGCGCAGGAACCTGCCGAATACAACATCACGAAATACGTCAAACCGGGGAAGAACACCATCGCCGTACATGTAATGAAGTATTCCGACGGCTATTATCTCGAAGGACAAGACTACTGGCGGTTGGCAGGTATTTTTGACGATGTATGGGTCTATGCCTCGCCCAATGTACGCCTCTTCGACTGGTATGCCGTCACGGATTTCGACGATACCTTTACAGATGCGCGTTTAGACCTGAATGTGGACGTCAAACAATATACCGACGCGCCCTCGGGGGCATACACCGTGAAAGCCCTACTGGCAGATGCCGACGGAAAAACCGTAGCGGAGTGGGGAAGCCATGCGTTCACGTTCGACCATCCGGGCAAGAAAGTGCTGACACTCACGCAGACGGTGTCCGCTCCGAAGCCGTGGACGTCGGAAACACCCTACCTCTACTCGCTCCGCCTACAGGTGTTGAAAGAGACGGGAGCCGTACAGGATGAGATACAGACACGTATCGGCTTCAAGGAGACACAAATCATCGGAGAAACATTCTACCTCAACGGCGTCCCCCTCAAGGTGCATGCGCAAAACACGCACATGCAACATCCCGAAGGGGGTCATGTCATGACGGAAGAGACGATACGCAAAGATTTTGAGATATTGAAGCAATTCAACTTCAACGCAGTCCGCATTTCGCACTATCCCCCTGTCAATCGCTATCTGGAGCTGGCTTGTGAATACGGACTGTTTATCATCGACGAAGCCGGCACCGAGGCACATGCCACCGAATACTTGTCCCGACGCGACGATTTTGTCGAGATGTACCGCGAACGCGTACGACAGATGGTGCTGCGCGACCGCAACTATCCGTGCATCCTCTTCTGGAGCGCCGGAAACGAATCGGGCGAAGGACCGAATATCGGCGAGGTAATCAAGGAGGGACGTAAGTACGACCACACCCGCTACTGGATGTATGGCGGTAATGCCTATGCACACCCGGCAGAAGATATTATCGGGCCACGCTATCCGACTCCCATCGAGCTGGAGATGCAGACGGGAATCATTCCCGATCCGAACGACCGCCGCCCCTCTTTCATGGATGAATATATCTCCGTGGCAGGCAACGGCGGCGGCGCAATGGACGACTTTTGGCGCGTCATCTACGACCATCCGCGGCTGATGGGCGGCGCGATATGGGACTTCGTCAGCCCCGGCGTGACCGAACGAATACGGAGCACGCCGGATGCATCGCCCTATTCCACGCCTGTCAATCTGATGGGTAACGCGAAAATAGTGAAAGGAGGCGACGGCAACGCCTTAGACCTGAACGGTCACGACCAGTGGGTAGAGGTCTATCGGCAGGAGAATGTCGAGATTGCTTCCGAGCAGTTGACGGTTGCATTGGACGTGTTCCCGCGCAAACTCGTCAGCAGCTCGGGTACGTTCATTACGAAGGGGAACTACCAATTCGGTCTGGTTCAGAACGGAAAAGATTCGCTCGACTTCTATCTCTATACGAACAGGAAGCAGACGCTGACGGTTCCCCTCCCTGCGGATTGGGAAAACCGCTGGCACAAACTAAGCGCGGTCTACGACGGCAAAGAGATGGCCATCTATATCGACGGCGACAAGCGTGGAAGTCGTGCCGCGACCTACCGAATTACCAACTTCCCCTTCCCGGTGAATATCGGTCGCAATGAAGAGACACACGGACAAGACACGGACGTACACATCTGCGATGCCCTGATTGACAACGTCCGCCTGTTCACCACGGCGGTCTCTCCGAGCGATTATCGTCCGCAGGAGGCTGTGCTTTGGCTGGATTTCGAAACGGAAACGGACGAAGGCTCCTTCTTTAGTTACGGCATCGGCGCCCGCACCTATGGCAGCATCTGGCCGGACAGACGCGTGCAGCCGGAGATGTACCAGATGAAGCACACGGTTCGTCCGATAGCGATCTCTCTGATCGACGCCGAAAGCGGATGGGTAGAGGTGTGGAACCGCAATCACTTCACCAACGCTTCGGCATATCACACCCATTGGCAGTTGGAAGCCGACGGACAAACGCTGGAAGAGGGTACCCTCGTCTTGGATGTAGCTCCGCTCTCCCGCAAGCAACTCCGCATTCCGTACCACAAACCTGCCATTGAAGCCGGGAAAGAGTATCGCCTGACGATCAGTTCGACACTCAAAAAAGATGAGATATGGGCAAAGGCAGGACATGAAGTGGCTTGGGATCAGCTCGAAATGCCTTGGCACAAAGCGGCAGAGCCGACCGTCCGCCCAGCCTCCCAGCGCCTCAGCTTTGCGGAAACCGCCGAGGGGGACATCCGTGTCGGCGGTGCCGATTTTGTCTATACTTTTAGCAAAACGACCGGCGCGCTGGCTTCTATCCTCCACAAAGGGAAAGAGCTGTTGCGCTCGCCCATCGTGGCGAATGTCTGGCGGGCACCGTTGGCAAACGAAGTGGACTCATGGAATGCACTCGGCGCACGTTCTCTCTATTGGCGCGACGGCTACGGACAGCAGGTAGCTGCCGAGTATTATGTCAACGGCATAGAGAAGCTGACCCACTTGCCGATGTCGGTACGCGCATTTGAACATGAGGGAAAAGTCCACGTAGAGATGCGTGTGATGAGCCTGACCTCCACCTCGTTGATGGAAAGCCGCGACCGATATATCCGCGGACGTTCGGTCAGCGGTTTCGAAAGCCTTTACCGGTATATCGTTTCGCCTGACGGCGAAATCACCCTTCACCATACCATTCATCCCGAAGGACGTATGCCGCTGTGGCTGCCGCGAATCGGTCTGACGCTGACGCTCGACCAGTCGCTCGACCGAGTGGGTTGGTACGGACGCGGCCCTCAGGCAAACTATCCCGACCGCAAGAGTGGATACCGAATCGGCGTCTATTCCACGACCGTAGACGATATGTATGAACCCTACCTTATTCCGCAAGACTACGGTCTGCGCACCGACAATCGCTGGTTGCGCATGACGGATGCTTCCGGCAGCGGATTGGAGTTCTCTATGCAAACGGGCTTATTCAATTTTAATGCCTACCCCTATTCGACCGACAACTTGACCAAGGCGGTATATACCTATCAGCTTCAGAAGCAAGAGGGTATCACCCTCAATCTGGATTACGAAACCACGGGAGTGGGATGTACGGCTCGCACGGTTTTCCCCGCCTATCGCACCTATCCCGAGCTGTATGAGGAAGAGATGACGATTCGCCTCATCCGATAAACAAGCAAGACGCTAATCGGTACTTTACGAAGTGCCGATTAGCGTCTTGCCTGTTTAATGGATCCTTAGTAGAACAGATACTCTCTCCCCCCGCACCGGCAGCTTTCCGGGCATGACTGTCTCGCGCAAGCTGAAGCTGGTCGTTGTGATGAAGTACTCCCTAATTTCCGGATGCGTACTTATGTAGTGTACATCGCCGGAAAGAAGGTGTGCAAGGTGTGGGGAGGTGTGACGCAGCTTCCACCCGTGTGCTCCCGTCTCCAAAAAGTAGCAAAATAAAGTCGACCAGATCAAATGTATTGTCTATCTTTGCGCCTAATTTCGTAAAAACAAAAAGATTAAGGTATGCTCACAATCAAACAAATCACCGAGAACACCGAGGCGGTGCTCAACGGACTGAACAAGAAACATTTCAAGAATGCACAACAAGCGATCGAACAAGTCATCGCTCTTAACAACAAACGGCGCAATACGCAGGCGGTGCTCGATAATAATTTGGCAGAGGTAAACAGCGCGTCCAAAACAATCGGAACGCTCATGAAAGAGGGTAAGAAAAGCGAAGCCGAAGCTGCCAAACAGCGCGTAGCCGAACTCAAAGAGACCAATAAAACCCTGCAAGCCGACATGGAACAGGCTGCCCAAGAACTACAAAACCTGCTATACACCATACCCAATGTGCCTTACGACGAAGTGCCGCAAGGAGTGGGAGCCGAAGACAACGTGGTAGTGAAGATGGGAGGCATGGAAACTCCGCTGCCGCAAAATGCACTACCGCATTGGGAACTGGCTAAGAAGTACGACCTGATAGACTTCGACCTCGGTGTAAAAATTACCGGTGCCGGATTCCCCGTATACAAAGGCAAAGGAGCACAGTTGCAACGCGCCCTGATAAACTTCTTCCTCGACGAAGCCCGCAAAGCCGGATACATGGAGGTGATACCGCCTACCGTAGTCAACGCCGCTTCGGGTTATGGCACCGGACAACTGCCCGACAAGGAGGGACAGATGTACCATTGCGAAGTAGACGATCTCTATCTGATACCCACTGCCGAGGTGCCGGTAACCAATATCTACCGCGATGTGATTCTGGACGAAAAACAACTACCCATCAAAAACTGTGCCTATACGCAATGCTTCCGACGCGAAGCAGGCTCGTATGGCAAGGATGTGCGCGGATTGAACCGCTTGCACGAATTCTCGAAAGTCGAATTGGTACGCATCGATAAACCCGAGCACTCCCGGCAATCACATCAGGAGATGCTCGATCACGTAGAAGGATTGCTCCAAAAATTAGAACTCCCCTATCGCATCCTGCGCCTGTGCGGAGGCGATATGAGCTTTACCGCTGCACTCTGCTTCGACTTCGAGGTCTACTCGGAAGCACAGCAACGATGGCTCGAAGTAAGCTCGGTATCCAACTTCGACACCTATCAAGCCAACCGGCTGAAATGCCGCTATCGCACCGGCGAAAAGAAAATAGAGCTGTGCCATACCCTCAACGGGTCGGCGCTGGCATTGCCGCGCATCGTAGCTGCCTTGCTCGAAAACAATCAAACAACCGAAGGTATACGCATTCCGAAAGCATTAGTGCCGTATACGGGATTTGAGATGATTGATTGATATGAAATTTGTATCAAGAAGAGGTGAAGAACCCATACTATAAGAACGTCGATGAACAAAGATGAACAAAGATGAACAAAATCATTACTAAAAAACACTTCTCCGAGAACGTTTTTCAACTGGAGATCGAAGCGCCGCTCATTGCCCGCTCGCGCAAAGCGGGACATTTCGTTATTGTACGCACCGGCGAGAAGGGCGAACGCATGCCACTGACCATCGCCGGAGCCGACCCCGTGAAGGGCACCATCACCTTGGTGGTGCAGAAAGTTGGACTGTCGTCAACACGCCTAAGCGAATTGAACGAAGGCGACTATATTACCGATGTAGTAGGACCGTTGGGACAAGCCACCCATATCGAACGCTTCGGAACCGTGGTCTGCGCCGGAGGAGGTGTAGGCATTGCGCCCATGTTGCCCATCGTACAGGCGCTTAAAGCAGCCGGAAACAGAGTCATATCTGTGCTGGCAGGACGTACCAAAGAACTTATCATCCTTGAACAGGAGATGCGACAAAGCTCCGACGAGGTCATCATCATGACCGACGACGGCTCCTATGGCGAGAAAGGATTAGTAACCAAAGGAGTAGAAGAGGTCATCAAACGCGAGAAAGTAGACAAATGCTTCGCTATCGGACCGGCTGTGATGATGAAGTTTGTCTGTCTGCTCACCCAACAATATAACATCCCCACCGACGTATCGCTCAACACCATCATGGTGGACGGCACCGGCATGTGTGGCGCTTGTCGTGTCACCATCGGCGGCAAGACGAAGTTTGTCTGCGTTGACGGTCCCGAGTTCGACGGACATCAAGTCGATTTCGATGAGATGCTCAAACGTATGGGCGCCTTCAAAAGCAAAGAGCACGAAGAGATGCACAAGTTAGATAGTCAGGCATCGTGTCAACTCACCGCACCCGACAACAACAAGAGCCGTGATGCAGCCTGGCGCGTCGAACTGCGCAAAACAATGAAAGCCAAAGAGCGCACCGCCATCCCCCGCGTAAAGATGAACGAACTCGATCCGGTTTTCCGCGCACACCACCGTATCGAGGAGGTCAATCAGGGATTGACCGAGACGCAAGCCCTCACCGAAGCCAAACGGTGTTTGGATTGCGCCAACCCCGGTTGTATGGAGGGGTGTCCGGTAGGAATAGATATTCCGCGATTTGTGAAGCATATTGAGCGCGGCGACTTCCTCGAAGCAGCCCGAACGCTGAAAGAGACCAGCGCACTGCCTGCCGTATGCGGGCGGGTATGTCCGCAAGAGAAACAGTGCGAAGCACGGTGCATCCACCTGAAGATGAAAGAGCAACCGGTGGCAATAGGCTACTTGGAACGCTTCGCTGCCGACTATGAACGCGAAAGCGGACAAATATCCGTACCGGTGATCAAAGAAAAAAACGGCATCAAGGTCGCCGCAGTCGGTTCGGGACCTGCCGGTCTGTCGTTTGCCGGCGACATGGCAAAAGCCGGATACGACGTCACCGTGTTCGAGGCGTTACACGAAATAGGAGGCGTATTGAAATATGGCATTCCGGAGTTCCGATTGCCCAATAAGGTGGTCGATGTGGAGATAGATAACCTTGCCCGGTTGGGTGTGACCTTCGTCAAAGATTGCATTGTAGGCAAAACCATCAGCGTAGACGATCTGGAAGCCGACGGTTTCAAAGGTATCTTCATCGGATCGGGAGCCGGACTGCCCAACTTCATGAACATTCCGGGCGAAAATGCCATCAACATTCTCTCGTCGAACGAATATCTGACGCGTGTCAACCTGATGGATGCTGCCAGTGAAGATTCGGACACACCCGTGCCTTTCGGAAAGCGCGTAGCGGTGATTGGAGGCGGTAACACCGCCATGGACTCCGTGCGCACTGCCATCAGGTTGGGAGCCGAACGAGCCATGATTATCTACCGCCGCTCCGAAGAGGAGATGCCCGCGCGCATCGAGGAGGTGAAGCACGCCAAAGAGGAGGGGGTAGAGTTTCTCACCCTACACAACCCCCTTGAGTATATTGCCGACGAACAGGGGCGCGTGAAACAGGTAGTGCTGCAAAAAATGAAACTGGGAGAACCCGATGAATCGGGACGACGCAGCCCCGTACCCATCGACGGAGCTACCGAAACGATCGACATCGACTTGGCTATTGTCAGTGTAGGCGTATCGCCCAACCCCATTGTGCCACATTCGGTCAAAGGATTGGATCTGGGACGAAAAGGAACCATCGCGGTCGACGACCGGATGCGCTCGTCTATCCCGACTATTTATGCGGGAGGAGATATAGTACGCGGCGGAGCAACCGTGATTCTTGCCATGGGCGATGGCAGACGGGCTGCCGCCGCCATGAACGAACAACTACAACCGGTTCGCTGAATCGGGAAAGATGATCGTAGGCTTGAACAGCTTCGCCTCTTCAAAATCCATTAAGGCATACGACATGATGATGATAATATCATCCGGCTGCACCTTGCGTGCAGCCGCCCCGTTCAGGCAGATGGTACCCGATCCGCGCTCACCTTTTATGATGTAAGTCTCAAAGCGCTCACCATTGTTGTTGTTGGTGATGTACACTTTCTCACCGGCAATCATGTTGGCAGCCTCCATCAACTCTTCGTCGATGGTGATGCTGCCTTTGTAATTGAGGTTGGCATCCGTCACGCGGGCGCAATGAATCTTCGATTTTAATACTTCAATATACATAAATCTTTCAATACTTTATATTATCAATCAGCCTGACATCGCCGCAAAATACGGCGATACACCCTACTGCATACGATGTATCCCGCCGATTGGCTATCGGTTGCAAGGTATCTCCGTCTACCAGCTCGAAATACTCCAAGCGCAAGCCGGGTGCGGCTGCGACGGCATCTTCAACAAACCGGCAGGTTTGGCTTACCGTGTGCGAGGCGGCAAAGGTACGACTTTCGAATAAAGTTTGCGATATGCGCAGGGCATTTTCACGCTCTTCGGGCGAAAGTCGTGCATTGCGACTACTCATAGCCAGCCCGTCGACTTCGCGCACTATGGGGCATCCCACTATTTCTATCGGGTAATCCAGTTGCTTCACCATCGCACGTATCACAGCCAGCTGTTGGAAATCTTTCTCACCGAAATAAGCTCTGTCGGGGTGCACGGCATCGAAAAGCTTGCTAACAATCTGGCACACCCCGTTGAAGTGCCCCGGACGATACTTGCCCTCCATGACCGTGTCGATGGGCGCGTAGCTAAAACGACGCGTATCGGGCGTGGGATACATCTCGACTACCGACGGGACAAACGCCAGCGTAGCCCGACAAGCTTCGAGCAGTGCGCTGTCGGCATCGAGGGTGCGGGGATACTTCGCCAAGTCGGAAGGGTCGTTGAATTGCGTAGGGTTGACAAACACGCTGACCACCGTCACATCATTCTCTGCAACACTGCGGCACACCAACGAAGCGTGCCCCTCGTGCAAAGCACCCATCGTAGGCACCAACCCCACCGTTTTGCCTTGCTTTACCCATTGGGACAAACGCGCCTGCAAGTCGGCAATAGTATATACTAATTCCATTCTTTATTTGAACTATTTTCAATTTATAATTGAGCTATTTTCAAAAAACGGTGCAAAATAAGTTATTATTTGTCAGATAAGGAAAGAAAATAGTGTCTGAATGACAGTTGATTAACAAAACATAAGGTTTAAAAGCAGTTATAAATTTGCTCAATCATTCCTTTTTTTTTATATCTTTGCAAAATAATTGAGAAGATTGTTATTATGACAAAGGCGAACAAGGTTTTATTTATCATGCAAGAGGTGGCTCCTTACATCGTGGAAGAGGAAATGTCCCTCATTGGCAAGCAACTTCCGCAAGCTGTCCAGGAAAAAGGCAGAGAGATCAGAACATTCATGCCGAAATGGGGAACCATCAACGAGCGCAGAAATCAGTTGCACGAGGTGATACGGCTTTCGGGTATGAACCTGATTATCGACGATACCGACCATCCGCTTATTATAAAAGTCGCTTCTATCCAGTCTGCCCGCATGCAAGTCTATTTTATAGACAATGATGACTATTTTCAGCATCGCTTGCAAACCGCAGATAAGGATGGCGTAGAATATGGAGATAACGACAGTCGCGCTATCTTCTATGTACGCGGCGTACTGGAAACGGTGAAAAAACTGCGCTGGTGCCCCGATATAGTACATTGCCACAGCTGGATGTCGGCATTAGCACCTATGTACATCAAAAAATCATATCGAGACGAACCGTCGTTCCGCTCGGTGAAGGTTGTGTTTTCTATTTATGATAACGACTTCACGCAAACTTTCGATGCCGGCTTCTTAAACCGATTGATGCTCAAAGGGGTCGCCAAAAAAGATATAGCCTCGCTAAAACCGCCGATCGACTATACCGCCTTGTGCAAACTGGCAATCGACTTTTCCGACGGCATTATTCAGCATAGCGAACACATCAACGAAGCAGTGTTGGAGTATGCGCGGGCTTCGGGAAAACCTTTGCTTGAATATCAATCCGAAAATTTCATCGATGCCTGCAACGACTTCTACGATGTTGTGTGGAATGCGATGCCTAACAATCCCTGACTAAAATCTCTCTAAAAAGCAAATGAAATCAAAATTCGCAGGATTTATCCTCTCGGCAGCCGCACTTCTTACCACCATAGGCTGCGACGACAATACCGGTTCTATTGGAATAGGTCTGCTACCGGATACCGACGGTCTGACAACCCATACAGATATGCTTGATATCTGGACGAAATCGGTACGGGTCGATTCGGTCTTTGCACGTACCAGTACCGGATATGTGGGACATTACACCGATCCCAACTCCAAAAACGGCTTCGGACGCTACGAAGCCAGCTTCCTCACGGAGCTGAATTGTGTAGACGACTTCACCTTCCCCGAGGTCTATACAGAATACTATAAAGACAATGCGCTACGTGGAAAAGGAATCATGGCAGGCGATACGGTATCTGCCATTCAACTGACGGTATATTACTCTACGTGGTTCGGCGATTCGTTGAATGCGTGTCGCATGAGCGCTTACACATTGGATAAAAAGCTCGAACGCAACCGCTATACCAATCTGAATCCCGAAGAGTATTACAAAACATCCTACGGTGATGACGTGACCAAATTCGTGGCACATAAGGCATTCAGCGCGTATGATACGTCGGTCTCCGATTCTCTGCGTAACGCTACCGACGACTATGGCAACAAGATCTATTATCCCAATGTCACGTTCCCGCTCAGCAAAAAATTCGGTCAGTACATCTTGGATGCCAACCGACAACATCCCGAATATTTTCATACCGCCACCGACTTCATCAATAACGTGTTCAAGGGTGTGTATATCAAAAACACTTATGGCGACGGAACCATTATCTATGTCGACCGCGTCGACCTGCAGATGCAGTTCCGCTTCCATGTAGTCAACGACACCACAGGCGTGAAGCTTACCCGCAAAGACCAGAAACACTTGGGCGAAGATTCGCTCTACTACAAAATGGTTACCGTGTTTGCCTCAACCAAAGAGGTGGTGCAAGCCAATAAGCTTCTCAATAGCAATGACATAGAGGCACGAGTAGAAGAAAAAACCCATACGTACCTGAAGTCGCCTGCCGGCATCTTTACCGAGGCTACCATTCCTTACGACCGCTTTGCCACAGACTATGCAGGAGATACCCTGAACGCTGTGAAGCTGACGTTTACCGGATACCGCCGCGATAACAACTATAAGTTTGATATGGGAACGCCAAACACCGTGTTGCTCATCCGACGAAAGGATGTGAAAAGTTTCTTCGAAGAGAACAAGGTAGCCGACAACATCACGACGTTTACTGCCACGTTGTCGTCCAATCAATACACCTTTAATAATATAGCGCGACTCATCTCCTCCTGTCTCAACGAAAAGGCTGTTGCTATGAAGAAGAGCGACTGGAACGAGGCGCAGTGGGAAGAAGAGAACAAGATACTGCTCATCCCGGTGAGCATTACCATAGACAGCAACACACAGTCGGTTACGGGTGTGCAGAACGACTTAACTCCCGGTTATTCCAAGTTAAAAGGTGGTACCGATCCGCTCACGATGCAGATTATATATACCACGTTTAATCGATAACTTACTCATAACTTATTTGGGCGCCATCTTGTACAGATAGAACGCAATAGCGGCATACAGAATGTTGGGCACCCACATCGCCACAATGGGCGGCATGCTGCCACTGACGGCAAACGATGAGGCAACAGTTTGGAACAGAATATACGAAAAGCTCAAACCCAGTCCGATGCCTAAGTGTAGTCCCATGCCGCCCTTTGTCTTTTTAGCCGCGAGCGATACCCCTATCAGCGTAAGTATAAACGAAGCAAACGACATGGCGATGCGTTTGTGATACTCTATCTCGAACTCTTTGATATTGGCAAAGCCGCGTCGGCGCTGCCGGTCGATATATTCACTCAGCTGCGGATTGGTGAGCATCTCTTGCTGATTCTTCATAATCAAAAAGTCGGCAGGTTCCAAAAATATAATGGTGTCTAAACGGTCGCCTTTGGTGATGGTCTCCCGCATGCCGTCCATCCGGCGTATCATGTAATCTTTCACGATCCACTTGTGATAGGCGGTGGTGTCGTAGGTGATGCTTCGCGCCGTGAGATGCGACACCAACTGCTTGTCTTTAAACTTATCGAGCGAGAAACGGTAACCGGTCTTCGAGAAGTTCTCGAAGCGGTCAATGTAGGCAATCACCCCCGAATCGACTTCGAGCTGCACGTTGCGCGCTGTGCTTACTTTACGCGGACGGTAGTACTTATCTTCAAAATTGAGACGGGTCACGCTGCCTTTGGGTATGATGTATGCCCCCAGGCAGAAGGTGAGCAACGCTATGACGCCTGCCGATATCATGTAGGGGCGCAACATGCGCTTGAAGCTCATGCCGGCAGCAAACATGGCGATAAGCTCGGAGTTCTCTGCCAATTTGGAGGTGAAGAATATAACGGCAATGAAGACAAACAACGGACTGAACAAGTTGGCAAAATAAGGGATGAAGTTGGCGTAATAGTCGAAGATGATGGCGCTCCACGGTGCATTGTGCTGCATAAACTTGTCCATTCGCTCGTTGTAGTCGAAGACCACAGCGATAGAAAGTATCAGCACGATGGTAAAGAAGTAAGTGCCGAGAAATTTTGCAATGATATACCGGTCTATGCGGTTGACTATGCGGTTGAGCGGGTTATTGAACAGGTGTGGTATCTTCATAATCGGGTAGTTACTCGTTTTAGCATCATCGGTTTCCAACTGCTGAAGTCGCCGGCAATGATGTGTCGCCGTGCTTCACCTGCCAACCATAGATAGAACGCCAAGTTGTGAACGGAGGCAATCTGCATGGCGAGCAGTTCGCCTGCATGAAACAGATGGCGCAGATAGGCTTTGGAGTAGAGCGTATCGACCGTCGACGCTCCGTCGACTTCGATGGGCGAGAAGTCGGTTTCCCACTTCTTGTTACGCATGTTCATGATTCCCTCTTTGGTAAAGAGCATGCCGTTGCGCCCGTTGCGGGTGGGCATCACGCAGTCGAACATGTCTACGCCGCGTTCAATGGCTTCCAGCAGATTGGCAGGGGTGCCTACTCCCATGAGGTATCGGGGTCGGTCGGCGGGCAGTATCTCGTTGACTATCTCGATCATCTCGTACATCTTCTCTACCGGTTCACCCACAGCCAATCCGCCGATGGCATATCCATCGGCTCCTTTGGAGGCAACAAACTCGGCAGATTGTCGGCGCAGGTCGGGATAAACGCATCCCTGCACGATGGGAAAGAGCGACTGGCGGTAGCCATACTTCGGCTCGGTTGCATTGAAGCGGCTGATGCAACGGTCGAGCCAACGGTGGGTCAGCCCCAGCGACTTGCGAGCATAATCGTAGTCGGAGTTGCCCGGCGGACACTCGTCGAACGCCATCATGATGTCGGCGCCAATGATGCGTTGTATGTCTATGACGCGTTCGGGGGTGAAAATATGCTTGCTGCCGTCGATGTGCGAGCGAAACTCGGCTCCCTCTTCGCGCAGTTTGCGTATGCCTGCCAGCGAGAAGACCTGAAAGCCGCCACTGTCGGTCAACATGGGACGGTCGAAGCTGTTGAACCGATGCAACCCTCCTGCCTGTTCGAGCACTTCTAAGCCCGGACGGAGGTAGAGGTGGTAGGTATTGCCCAGTATGATTTGTGCCTTAATGTCGTTCTTGAGTGTACTGACATGCACACCTTTCACACTACCCACCGTTCCTACGGGCATGAAGATGGGGGTAGTTATCTGCCCGTGGTCGGTGATTATCGTTCCTGCCCGTGCATGACTTAGGGAGTCTGTATATTGCAGTTCGAATGTCATTCTTCGGTTTTCTCTTTCTTTTCTTTCTTTACCGTGAAGTCGATGGGGTCGTCGACCTGCTCGTCGGTCAGCGCCAGTGCCAGCACTTCTTTCACATCTTTCACGAAGTGGAAAGTGAGACCTTTCAGATACATATCCTGTATCTCGTCAATATCTTTGCGGTTGGCTTCGCAAATCACGATGTTGGTGATACCTGCCCGTTTGGCAGCGAGTATCTTCTCCTTGATGCCTCCTACGGGCAGCACCTTTCCGCGCAGGGTGATTTCGCCGGTCATGGCGAGGTTGGCACGCACCTTTCGTTGGGTGATTGCCGATGCGAGAGCCGTTGCCATGGTGATTCCCGCCGACGGTCCGTCTTTGGGTATGGCTCCTTCGGGTACATGAATGTGTATGTTCCAGTTCTCAAAAATATCTTCGTCAATATTCAGGCGTTTGGCGTGTGCTTTGATGTACTCCAATGCAAGCATGGCCGATTCTTTCATGACGTCGCCCAGATTTCCGGTAAGTGTCAGTCGCCCGCCTTTTCCGCGGCTCAAGCTGGTTTCGACGAACAATATTTCGCCTCCCACCGCCGTCCATGCCAGTCCGGTCACTACTCCGGCATATTCGTTGCCTTGATATTTCTCTCGACTGTATTCGGGTGCTCCGAGATACTCTTTCAAATCTTCTTTCTTCACCTCTCCGGCAGGCAGATTTCCGTCGGTGGCATATCGACGAGCCATCTTACGCAGTATTTTTCCGATCTTCTTCTCTAACTCGCGCACGCCGCTTTCGCGCGTGTACAGCTCGATGATGGTTTCGATGGTCTGCTTAGACATTTTCACCTCTTTCTTGTCGAGACCGTTGTTCTCCAGCTCCTTGGGCAACAAGTGCCGACGTGCTATCTCGATCTTCTCTTCGGTGATGTATCCGCTTACTTCGATCAACTCCATGCGGTCGAGCAGTGGAGGCGGAATGGTGTTGAGGTTATTGGCAGTAGCAATGAACATCACCTTCGACAGGTCGTAATCCACGTCGAGGAAGTTGTCGTGAAAAGCGTTATTCTGCTCGGGGTCGAGCACTTCGAGCAACGCCGACGAGGGGTCGCCCATGCGGTCTGCGCTGATCTTGTCAATCTCGTCGAGAATAAAAACGGGGTTCGACGAGCCTGCCTTGATAAGGTTCTGAATGATGCGTCCGGGCATGGCGCCGATGTATGTCCGGCGGTGTCCGCGTATCTCGGCTTCGTCGTGAATGCCTCCCAGCGACATGCGCATGTATTTCCGCTTCAGGGCGGTGGCTATGGAGCGTCCCAGCGAGGTTTTGCCTACTCCCGGAGGTCCGTAGAGGCATATAATGGGCGAGCGCATGTTGCCTTTGAGCTTCAATACGGCAAGATGTTCAAGGATGCGTTCTTTGACTTTATCCAATCCGTAATGGTCTTTGTTGAGTGTGCGTTCTGCCCGTTTCATGTCTAAGCTGTCGTTGGTGTACACCCCCCACGGCAGGTTGAGCATGGTTTCCAAGTAGTTGATCTGCACGCTGTAGTCGGGCGACTGCGGATGGGTGCGTGCCAGTTTGTCCAACTCTTTGTTGAAAGTATCGTTTACCTCTTTGCTCCATTTCATCTTGGCTCCTTTGGTTCGCAGTTCATCCAGCTCTTGCTGGCTTCCGTTGCCCAATTCGCTTTGGATGGTCTTTATCTGTTGTTGCAGGAAGTACTCACGCTGTTGCTGGTTAATGTCTTCACGGGCGCGCATCTGAATCGATTCCTTGATCTCTGCCAGTTGCACTTCGCGATTCAGGATTTCGAGCAGCCGGTAGGTGCGTGAACGCAGATCGTCCATGCAGAGCATCTCCATCTTCTCTTCTTTCTTCAGGGGCATGTTGGTACAGATGAAGTTTACCAGAAAGAGCGCACTCGTTATGTTGCGGATGGCAAATGCCGAATCGTGCGAGAACATGTCCGAGGTGCGTATATAGCGTATCATCAGGTCACGACACGCATCGATCAATGCAATGTATTCTTTGTCCTTTTTGGGAGGCATCACCTCGTTTAGCGGTGTGACGTGTCCTTTTATATAGGGTGTGGTAGTGGTGATCGCGTCTAATCGCATCCGCTTAAAACCTTGTATGAGGATGGTAGTACTCTCGTCGGGCATCTCCAGAATGCGTACTACCTTGCTGATAGTGCCCGTATCGTACAAGTCTTCGAGCTGCGGATCTTCTGTTTCCGACTGTTTCTGGCATACGACTCCAATAAATGTTCCTTTCTTTTCGGCATCGCGTGCCAACTTCAGAGCAGATTTTCGTCCAATGGTTACCGGTATGATAGCCCCCGGAAACAACACCATGTTTCGCAACGGAAGTATCGGGATGACTTCATCGACTTTGATATTGAATAATTGCTCTTCTTCTTCGGTAAAATCGATTACCGAGAAGTTGTTGTCTTCTCTTTCTTCTTCTTGTAACGAGGTAAATATATCCTTCATTTCATTATTTCTTTCATTGAACAAGTGGGTGTGTCTATCGACGCATTTTATAAAGCGCGGCAAAGTTAGTCTATTCTTTACTAATAGCGAAGGCGGGTAACATAAAAAAGCCAAAAACCTCACCGAAAGGAATGAGCTTTTAATTACTTTTGCGGGGCGTTGGCGGGTTGCTGATGGGTTGTTGGTAGCCTGTCGATGCAGGAAAAAACAATGAATAGTATATGGCTAATGCTTATTTTGCATTTAAACAATTCACCGTGTGGCACGATCGTTGTGCCATGAAGGTGGGTACGGATGGCGTTCTGTTGGGCGCTTGGGCAGGTAGTGGTGGTAGCGACGTTTTATCGGATGCCCAAGCGCATAGCAACAGGCAGGCAGTGTACATACTCGATGTCGGCACCGGTTCGGGACTGATAGCTTTGATGCTGGCACAGCGTTTTCCGTCGGCGCATATCACAGCCATAGAGATCGACCCTGCTGCTGCGCAGCAGGCTACCGACAATATGGAGCGCTCGCCATGGGCAGACAGAATCGCGGTGAAATGTATGGATTTTCGTTCGTTCGCTACCGATAGCGCCCCCTTCGACTTGATTGTGTCTAATCCTCCTTATTTTGTGGATGCGTTGCACAGTCCCGACCGGCAACGCAACCTGGCTCGTCATGCGCAGGAACTGAACTACGAGCAGTTGCTGTCTGTGTCGGCAACGCAGCTCTCGCCCGACGGCAACATCTGCCTGATTGTACCGGCAGAGATGGAGCAGGTGGTGGTAGATACGGCTTGGCGACATCGTCTGTTTCCGCAACGTCGTTTGTCGGTGTTCACCCGAAAAGGTAAGCCGTGTCGACGTGTGTTGTTGTCATTGGGTTTTGAATCGAGAGCAGTCATGGGCGAAACGCTTTGTTTGGAGACGACGTCCGGTATTCGCACACCCGAGTATGCGACTTTAATGCGAGAGTTTTATTTGAAATAACGGCAAATTACTACTAAAGATATACTCCTTCATACTTTCACCACAACACACAATCATTCAACAGATTAAGATTCGGATTGAAGGGGTGTATCTTTAGAGGAGGAGAATTATAAGCCCACAGACAACGCCGTTGCTGAACGTATCAAAGACAGTCGCAAGCTGACAACAGGTATGCGCTGACATGTCAGTACGTGTAAGCTGACGTTCCGGTACGTGTGAGCAATGGGACGGTAGGAAGACAAAATGAAAGGGAGTTCTGCATGAAATCAAAGGAAGATTGTCTGTAAAAAACGCGGTTGCCCTGATTTTCCCTCTATTTTGTTTGGCATAGCCAAAATAGTTATTACCTTTGCGTCCGCTTTCGGGAATTATGTATAGAAAGGCTTTCGGGGTGTAGCGCAGTCCGGTTAGCGCACCTGCTTTGGGAGCAGGGGGTCGTGGGTTCGAATCCCGCTACCCCGACTTGAAAATCAAGGAGTTACGAGCAATCGTAGCTCCTTTTTCTTTTTAGTGTACATGCGATTTGCATGCAAGTATTGCTATTCTGCTTCTTTGTTCCTTTTCCGTTTTGCACGCTGCTCCAACTCCTTCACTGCTCTATCAAAGTCGCTTTCGTATTGCAACATCTCTTGGCGGCGATAGATTTCAAACTCTTTGGTCGCTTTGTCGATGGCGGCTTGGTGGGAAACCGTTCCCGAATCAAGAAGCAAAGGACGATTACCGACCGATAGTATTTCATCCAACTTGGCAATCCATTGCTGCATGGTCATCGGCTTTTGCTCAATGGCTTGCAACTCGGCATAATCCAAGTATTGGGAAACGAGCAAGTTCAGCACTTGGAGTTCTTTCTCCGTCAGATAGTTTTTGGCTATCTTTACATCATCTCGTGTGATGTAGTCGCCCTTGAAATTAGTCATACCAATCATCGGCTTGTTCGCATCTACCCGTGTATAGATGACTTCGGCGGCAGTATGCTGATGGGCGGCATAGTGCATCTTATTCTGTACGGTGGCAAAGAAACGTCTCGTGTCGTTGGAACGTGGGTCGTAATCTATTGCGGTGGCATAAATGTCGGTGACTTGCTGGTAGAGATTGCGCACGCTCGCTCGAACGAATGTCGCGGATGCGTTGGAGCAGTTCGCGGAAGTAACGATTGCCGTTGCCTTTCAGTCGTTCGTCATCCAAAGTGAATCCTTTCTGAATATACTCGTGCAGTCGTTGCGTAGCCCATTGACGAAAGCGCGTAGCGACTTGCGATTTTACGCGATAGCCAACGGCGATAATCATGTCGAGGTTGTAACAAGGAACTTCTCGATTGACTCGCCGACTACCCTCCAATTGAACCTGTCGGAAATTCCGACAGGTTGCTCCTTCTGTCAATTCCCCTTCTTCGTAGATGTGTTTGATGTGTTCTACGATATTCGTTCGAGAGGATTGGTAGAGTTCTGCTATTTGCTGTTGTGTCAGCCATACGTCCTCGCCGTCGAAGCGGACATTGACGTTGGTTACGCCGTTGTCATCCTGATAGAGAATGAACTGGCTGTTGGTGGGTTGTAAGTTATCGTTAGGCATATCATTACTTTTCTATTCGATAGAAGAATAAGTGTCGTTATAAATATCCTGCAAATTCTTTCCGTTATACGACCAATAGGGCGTAGGTTGAACGGAATATTCCGACCCCAACAACCTTGTGGTTACAGCCGTCAGCGATGTCTCTTCCCCATTATAAATAACTTTCTTCTCACTGCACACCTCTACTTCTATGGGAGTGTCGCTGCGAAGATACACCAACTTTGCACCAACCGGAATATTCATAGCCTTGTAGTTCAGCGGCGGACGACGAGCCGTTCGCTTGAGATTTTCCGAAGCGACCCTATCTACATCTGTCAGGTCATCTTCAATCTCTTTGGTAACCTCATGGGTAATATCAGTCCGATTGAATAGTTCCAGTATGGCGATTGCTTGTTCCGGCTTAATCTGAAAGAACTCCCGATTGGCATTGATGCGATTGGGCGCAAAGGCTGTATGGAGCGCCTTTTCAATTTTGAGACAGTCGGAAGACTTCACTTGACAAGCATACCGACATTCAAAGGGCACGGGTACGCCTGTTCCGTAGAGTTCCCGCATACGCTCTTCGATATTATTTCGGGTGGTCATACCGATTTTTACCAAGTCCGGCATAGCCGGATTGGTGAGGACGTAGACTATTCCTTGATTAGTTTGTTGCTTCATGATTTCCTCTATTTTAATGGTGGCAATCCTAATTCTTTCAAGAACTCATTGTGGGCATCTGTTGCACTCTTTATCTCTTTCTCTATCCGTACCAGTTGTTGATGAACAACATTCAAGTCAACCGGAGTTTCCACCTGTGCAAGGCTGACGTAGCGGGAGATGTTCAGGTTGTAATCATTTTCTTCAATCTCCGCCATCTGTACCTTGCGGGAGTAGCGCGGCTCTTCTTTTCTATATTGATATGTGTCGACGATCTTATCTATATCTTGCGGGCGCAGTTTGTTCTGCCGCTTGTCTTTCTGATAGTGTTCCTTGTCACTGGCGTTGATAAACAGCACATCGTCAAACTTCTTGCATTTCTTTAGCACAATGATGCAGACGGGAATACCCGTGGAGAAGAACAGGTTGGCAGGAAGACCTATCACGGCGTCTATATTATTATCTTTTAGTAGCTTGGTGCGGATGCGCTCCTCTGCCCCACCTCTAAAAAGAACGCCATGCGGAAGAATAATAGCCATTGTGCCGTTGTCGGCAAGGAAATGGAAGCCATGCAGCAGGAATGCAAAGTCGGCAGCCGACTTGGGCGCTATGCCATAGCTCTT